>NZ_JBSGDY010000006.1:0-56059 GCF_053602615.1 Micromonospora sp. NPDC004336 | reverse complement strand
CGTTCGCGACTGCGGGGCTCCGCTGCGCTGCACTCCTCACGCTCACCGGTGCCCACCCTTCGTTCGCGACTGCGGGGCTCCGCTGCGCTGCACTCCTCACGCTCACCGGTGCCCACCCTTCGTTCGCGACTGCGGGGCTCCGCTGCGCTGCACTCCTCGCGCTCACCGGGAACCTTCCAGATCGTGGAGCGCGCGTTGGACCGCGCGCAGGTAGTCGGCGTGGCCCACCTCGAACCAGTGCCGGCTGCTGTCCTTGACGGGCCCGGAGTAGCGCTCGCCCGCCTTCGCCGCGACCCGGGCGGCGAAGGCCGCCGCCCGGTCGGGACGGGTCAGGCGCAGCCGCAGCAGCCGGGCGAAGAGCACCGTCTGCCAGTGCGACAGGGGGAAGATGCCCGAGTCCGGCTGCACCAGGCCGGCGACGGCGAGCGTGGGATGGCCCGGGGCGAAGGCGTTGAGCCAGAGCGTGGGCCGACCCGTCCCCGCGTCGTCGCCGAGCACCTTGGGATCGAGGAACTCGAACCGCGGCAGGTAGCCGGTGGCGAAGACGACCAGCTCCGGGTCGATCTCCCGGCCGTCGGACAGCTCGACGGCGTACGGGTGGAAGCGGGCGACGTCCGGCACCGGGGCGATCCCGCCGTGGCCCACGTGGTAGACGAGCTGGCTGTTGGCGATCGGGTGCGTCTCGTAGACCCGGTGGTCGGGCTTCGGCAGGCCGAACCGGGTCAGGTCGCCGACGGTCAGCCGCAGCGTCCAGTGGTAGAGCCACTGCCGCACCCGCAACGGCACCCGCAGTGCCAGCAGCGCGTCGTTGACCTGGTCGGCGGGGCGGCCGAGGACGTACTTCGGGGCGTACCAGTAGCCCCGGCGGGTGGAGTGCCAGCAGCGCGACGCCTGCTGGGCGGCCTCGACGGCGATGTCGCAGCCGGTGTTGCCGGCGCCGACGACGAGCACCCGCTTGCCGCGCAGCTGCGCCGGGTCCTTGTAGGACGAGGCGTGCATGACCTCGCCCCGGAACTCCTCCAGCCCCTCGTAGCGGGGCAGCTTCGGCGACCAGTTGTGCCCGTTGGCGACGACCACCGCCGCGTAGCGGGAGGTGCGTTCCGGGCCGTAGCCGCCGGTGCTGCGGGTGGTCACGTCCCAGCGGTCGCCGTCGACCGGCTCCACCCGGACCACCTCGGTGCCGAACCAGACGTGCGCGCGCAGGTCAAAGTGGTCGGCGTAGCGCTCCAGGTAGGACAGGAAGCGGCTGTGGTGCGGGTAGTCCGGCCAGTCGTCCGGCATCGGGAAGTCGGGGAACTGGGTGAAGGGCCGCGACGAGATCAGGTGCGTGCTCGCGTAGACCGGGCTGCGGTCGTGCCGCCAGTTCCAGGCCCCGCCGACGCCGGTCTCCCGCTCGTAGCAGTCGACGCCGAACCCGTGCTCCTTGAGGTTCTTGATGGCGGCGAGCCCGCTGGCCCCGGCGCCGATCACGCAGACCGTGTCGCCCCGGTCGGAGACCGGCCTGCCGTCGCGGGTCAGGGCGAGCGTGCTCGCCTCCGGGTCGGGCCGGCCGTGGTCGGTGGAGGTGGGCACCGGAGATCTCCTTTTGTGCGGCACGAGTGCCGGGTCGCGCAGAATCCTTCCCACATCCGGCCGGGATGTCCAGCCCCTGACGGGCCGTAGGGTCAGTCGTCCCCGGGCAGCAGCAGGTCGACCAGGACCGGGAAGTGGTCACTGGCCCGGCGGGTCTGCGGGGTGTCGACCACGTCGTAGTCGACCACCGTGATCCGCGGGTCGACGAAGAGGGCGTCGATCCGCCGCCGGGGATCCGCGCAGGAGTAGGTGAGCCGGTCCGCCCGGTCCATCACCACGGCGGCGTCGGTCAGCCCCCGCGCGACGGTCGCCCAGGCCGGCCCGTCCGGCCCCTCGTTCAGGTCGGCGGCGGCGATCACCGGCGTGGCGGCGTCGTCCAGGTCGCGCTTGAACAGCGCGGCCTGCCCCGGCCGCTCGGCCGGGTCGGTGGACAGGTGCGACCCGGCCACGGTGAACCGGGCGCCGCCGGCGACCACGCACTCGGCGTACGCGGCGCCGCGCAGGTGCCGACCGGGGGTGAGCGGGAAGCGGCGGCACCGGGTGGCCGACACCCGCACCCGCAGGCTGGTCAGCAGCAGGTTGCCCAGCGCGGGCAGCCCGCCGGCGGCGACCACCAGGCCGAACGACTCGGCCAGCGCGGCCGACTTCTGTCGCCACCGGAACCGGCGCGGCCCCTCCTGCACGACCACCACGTCCGGCCGGGCGGAGCGGACCACCTCCGCCAGCGCGGCGGTGTCGTCGCGCTGGCTGTGGATGTTGTACGACACGACGCGCAGCGGCACGCCCGGGTTCTGCGTCACGGCGCCGCCTCAGATCCGGCGGGCCAGGTCGGCGGCGCCGATCACGCCGGCGGTGTTGCCCAGCTCGGCCGGGCGGATCTCGGCCACCGGCAGCCGGCTGCGCTGGGCGAGGGCGTCGGTGAACGACCGGCGGGTCGGGCCGAGCAGCAGGTCGCCGGCGTCGATCACGCCGCCGCCGACGACGAGGACCTGCGGGTCGAGGATCTGCGCCATGTCGGCGAGGCTGGTGCCGAGCCATCGCCCGACCTGCGCGAACGCCTCGGTGGAGACCGGGTCGCCGGCCTGTGCCGCGGCGGTGACCATCGGACCGGTGACCGCCTCGGCGTCGCCGCCGGCCAGCTCCAGCAGGGCGGCGGCGCGGTGCGGCTCCTGCCGGGCGGCGGCGCGCGCGAACCGCACCAGGGCGCTGCCGCTGGCGTACTGCTCGATGCAGCCGAGCCGGCCGCAGCCGCACTGGTGGCCGTCGGGCACGGTGAGCATGTGGCCCAGCTCGGCGGCGATGCCGTTGGCGCCGCGCAGGAGCTCCCCGCCGAGCACGATGCCGCCGCCGACGCCGGTGCCGATGGTGAACATGACCATCGAGTCGTCGGCGTCGCGGGCCGCGCCGTAGCGGAACTCCGCCCAGGCCGCCACGTTGGCGTCGTTCTCCACGATCACCGGCAGGCCGGTCGCGGCGCTGACGTACTCCCGCAGCGGCTCGTCGCGCCAGGCCAGGTTCGGGGCGAAGAGCACGGTCGAGCGGGTCGCGTCGATCCAGCCGGCCGCGCCGATGCCGACCGCCTCGACCGACCGCCCGACGGCCAGTTCGTTGACCAGTTCGATGATGACGTCGCGGGTCTTGGCGACGTCGTCGGCGGGGGTGTCCCGTCGGGCCTGCACGAGGACCGCGCCGGTGGCGTCCACGACACCACCGGCCACCTTCGTGCCACCGACGTCGACTCCGATGGTCAGCGTCACCGCTGCCACTCCCCTCTGCTGTGCTGCCCCGCGCCCGCGCCGCCGGACGGCCGGCGCGTGGTCGGGATGTGCGATGGTCAGGCCCCGTCGCCTGGTGGCTGCTCGCCCACGTCGCCGGGTGCCCGCGTCGCGGGCACCACGGGACGGTCGGCGGACGTCCGTACGGTCGCCGCGGCGGCCGGCCCGGCTGCGTCGGCGGGCGGTGCGGCGGCCGGGGCGGCCACGTCCTCCGCCCGGGTGGCGGCGGACCAGACGTCCCGCTCCGCTGCCGGCTGAGAATCATGCCCGCTACGGGTGGCCTCGCGCCACACGTGGTCGTCCGCGCCACCCGCCCGGCCGGTCGAGGCGGCGGGCTCGGCGGCGGACCCGGCCGGCCCGGTGGCGGACCCGGCCGGCCCGGTGGCGGACCCGGCCGGCCCGGTGGCGGACCCGGCCGGCCCGGTGGCGGACCCGGCGGTGGGCTCGGGCGGGGCGAAGGCGCGCAGCAGGCTGGCCACTCCGGCGGCGAGATCGCCGGCGCCGGTGGCGAGACGCTCGGCGAACTCGGGACTCGGGTCGCGCAGCGCCGCGATGCCGCGACAGACCGGGCAGACGCAGCACTCGGGCGCGCCGGTGGCGAAACCGCCCGCGGACGCCCCGGTCGACCCGCCAGCCCCGGCGCTGTGACCGAGGACACCCGAGACGATCTCACCGAGCGGGCCCCAGGGACCGTTCGCGCCGCCGGCCGTGGCGAGCCGGGCGCCGGCCAGCAGCGTGGCGACCAGCCGTTCCGCCTCTTCCCGGGCCGAACCCGGATCCGTCGCACCCATGGTCGGCTCCTCTACCGTGCCGCCGGACGCGTCACTGCGCCGCACCGGGTTCTTCTACCCGGCGCTTGAGCTGCTTCAACGCGGTATCCATGATCATTTTCTCGGCCTTGCGGCGGAACATGCCCAGCATCCCCACCGACAGCTCGACCTCCAGGGTGTAGGTCACCGTGGTCGTGCCGTCCGGGTTGCCCACCAGGTCGTACGAGCCACGCTGCGACCTCTGCATCTTCGACGGGGCCACCAGGTGCCACTCGACGCGGGAGAGGTCCTCGGCGTACTCGTAGGCCAGCACGTACTCGTCGGCCATCACGCCGGCGTCGATGACGAAGCGGACCTGACTGGCGTAGCCGTCCTCGTACTCCTCGATCACCTCCACCCGCCGCACCGCTTCGGTCCATTCCGGGTAGCTCGGGAAGTCGCAGATGACCGCCGCCACCCGTTCCGGTGGCGCGCCGACGACGATCGACTGGGTGGAGGTGTCCGCCATGGGGGGAGGCTACCCGGCGCCGACCGCCGCCACGCCGCGCCGCCCCCGCACGCGTGGCGGGGGCGCGGCCGGCCGCGCCGGGAGCCCGGGGGCGACCTGCCTTTTCAGCCTGGTCGCCGGGGCGGGTAGGTTTCGACAGAGCCGACCCGTGGTGGCGGCCGGCACGGCCAGTGAGCACGAGGGAGTGCAGGTGCGCGAGTTCTCCGTTCCGCCGATCGTCACCGTCGGCGACGCGGCCAACCTCACCGACCCGGTCTGGGACAACGCCGAGGTCGCCCCGGACGACGTCCAGTTCGTCCGCCCCGGCGGCACGGCGACGGGCGGCGGTGGGACGTGGGTCGACGTCACCTGCCGGCAGTTCCGCGACGAGGTGGTCGCGACGGCCCGGGGCCTCGTCGCCGCCGGCATCCAGCCCGGCGACCGGGTCGGCCTGATGAGCCGCACCCGCTACGAGTGGACCCTGCTGGACTACGCGATCTGGGCGGCCGGCGCGGTCACCGTGCCGATCTACGAGACCTCCAGCGCCGAGCAGGCCGCGTGGATCCTGGCGGACTCCGGCGCGGTGGCCTGCGTGGTGGAGAGCAACGCCCACGCCACGCTCGTCGCCGGCGTACGCGACCGGCTGCCGGAGCTGCGGCAGGTCTGGCAGCTCGACCTCGGCGGGGTGGACGACCTGGTCCGGGCCGGCGGGACGGTCGACCCGACGGAGGTCGACCGGCGGCGCGCCGCCGTGGGGGCCGACGACCTCGCCACCATCATCTACACCAGCGGCACCACCGGCCGCCCGAAGGGCTGCGCGCTCACCCACCGGAACATGTACGCCGACATCGCCAACGCGGTGCCCGTGCTGCCGAACCTCTTCCGCCCCGGCGCGTCGACCCTGCTGTTCCTCCCGCTGGCGCACGCCTTCGCCCGGCTGATCCAGATCGGCGTCGTCCAGGCGCGGGCCACCATGCGGCACTGCTCGGACACCAAGAACCTGGTCGCCGAGCTGCAGGACTTCCGGCCCACCTTCGTGCTCTCGGTGCCCCGGGTGTTCGAGAAGGTCTACAACGGGGCCAAGCAGAAGGCCGAGGCCGAGGGCAAGGGCAGGATCTTCGCCCGGGCCGAGCAGGTCGCCATCGCGTACAGCGAGGCGCTGGAGACCTCCGGCGGGCCCGGCCTGGCGCTGCGCGCGCAGCACGCGCTCTTCGACAAGCTGGTCTACCGCAAGCTGCGGGCGGCCCTGGGCGGCCGGTGCCGGGACGCCATCTCCGGCGGCGCCCCGCTCGGCGCGCGGCTGGGTCACTTCTTCCGCGGCATCGGCGTCAGCGTCTGCGAGGGGTACGGCCTGACCGAGACCTCCCCCGCCGCCGCCGCGAACCTGCCCGACGCCACCCGGATCGGCTCGGTCGGCCGGCCGCTGCCGGGCGTGACGATCCGGATCGACGACGACGGCGAGATCCTGATCTCCGGCGACCTCGTCTTCCGGGGCTACTGGCGCAACGAGGAGGCCACCGCCGAGGTGCTCACCCCGGACGGCTGGTTCCGCAGCGGCGACCTCGGCGCGCTCGACGACGACGGCTTCCTGACCATCACGGGCCGGAAGAAGGAGATCATCGTGACGGCCGGCGGCAAGAACGTCGCCCCGGCCGTGCTGGAGGACCAGGTCCGGGCCCATCCGCTGGTCAGCCAGTGCGTGGTGGTCGGCGACCGGCAGCCGTTCATCGCCGCGCTCGTCACCCTCGACGAGGAGGCGCTGCCGCGCTGGCTGGCCTCCGCCGGCCTGCCGGCGGACACGCCGGTCGAGAAGCTGCACGACCACGAGGGCCTGCGGGCGGAGATCCAGGGCGCGATCGACGCCGCCAACCAGGCGGTCTCCAAGGCCGAGGCGATCAAGGTGTTCCGGATCCTGCCCCGCGACTTCACCGAGGCGACCGGCGAGCTGACCCCGTCGCTCAAGGTCAAGCGCCAGATCGTGCACAAGTCGTACGCGGCGGAGATCGCCGACATCTACCGGGGCTGACTACCATCCGTCACGTGCCCGCCTCGACGCCCACCCGGCCCCACCCGCATCCCCTCGCCGCCACGGCGCGCGTGGTCCTGCTGGCGCTGGTCGCGGTCCTGATCCTGTTCGTCACGCGCGACCCCGCCCAGCTCTGGTGGGTCGCGCTGCTCGCCGCCGCCGGGCTGCCCGCGCTGCTGGCACCCGAGCACCGGCTGGTCGGCCCGCTGAGCCGGGTGGCCGAGGTGGTGGTGCTGGGGCTGGCCGCGAGCCAGGTCGCCGCCGTGGCGACCGTCGGCGGGGAGACCGGCGGGGTGGGCGCCTCCGCGGTGCTGCCCTACCTGGCGGTGCCGGTCACCGTGACCGCGCTGCGCCGCCGGTTCGCCGAGGGGGCCGCCCTGCTGGCGGTCACCGCGGCCACCCTGCTGGTGGCCGGCGCGCTCACCGGGGCCGACGGCGGCCGGCAGCTCGCCCAGCTCGGCTACCTGGCGGTCTGCGCCCAGTGGCTGATCCTGGCCGGGCTCGGCCTCTACACGGCCAGCACGCTGCACCGGGTGATGCGGGTCCGCGACGAGGGCAAGCCCCAGCCGTACGCGGAGGCGACCCGGCTGCTCACCCAGCTGCGCACGGTGGCCCGGCAGCTGCCCGGGGCGACCCTCGACCCGGGCGGCATCGCCGAGCACCTGCTGGAGGAGCTGCGCACCGTGGCCCGGGCCGACCGGGCGGCCGTGCTGTCGGCCAGCGGCGGCGGGCGGCTCGTGGTGCTCGCCCAGGTGGGCGTGGACCGGGTCGACTGGGAGACGACGCTGGACGCGGACTCGGCGATCGCCGACGCCTGGGCCAGCCAGCAGCCGCAGACCGCCGCCCGCTCGCAGGCCCGGTCGCACCGCGGCGGCGAGGTCTCCGCGCTGATCGTGCCGCTGGTTGCCGGGGTGCGTACGGTGGGTCTCGTGGTGCTGGAGGCGGACGCCGCGCAGGCGTACCCGGCCGGGGTGGTGTCCCGGGTGACCGGGCTGACCCGACCGGCCGCGCTGCGGCTGGAGGCGGCGCTGCTCTTCGACGAGGTCCGCTCGCTGGCCACCAACGAGGAGCGGCAGCGGCTGGCCCGGGAGATCCACGACGGGGTGGCGCAGGAGCTGGTGATGGTCGGCTACGGCATCGACAACGCCCTGGCCTACGTCGACGAGGACCCGAAGGAGACCGCCGAGGCGCTGCGCACGCTGCGCGGCGAGGTGACCCGGGTGATCACCGAGCTGCGGCTGAGCCTCTTCGAGCTGCGCAGCGAGGTCGACCGGCACGGTGGCCTCGCCGCCGCCATCGCCGAGTACGCCCGCACGGTCGGCGCCTCCGGCGGGCTGCGGGTGCACCTGTCCCTGGACGAGTCGACCGCCCGGCTGCCCGCCGCCACCGAGGCGGAGCTGCTGCGCATCGCCCAGGAGGCGGTCACCAACGCGCGCAAGCACGCCGGGGCCTCGAATCTCTGGGTCACCTGCGAGGTCGACCCACCGTACGCGCAGATCGAAGTGTCGGATGACGGTCAGGGGATCGCTGACCAGCGTTCCGACGGGCACTACGGCCTTGCGATCATGGCCGAGAGGGCGGAACGTATCCGGGGCCGGTTGGAGATCAGGCCGCGCCAACCGAGCGGCACGACCGTCGCGGTGGTGCTCGGCTCCTCGCCCCGGCGCGATAACGTGCGCGGTAGCGCAGCGGCAGCAGAAGGGGAGTAACCCGAGGATGACCACAAGTCCGACACCGGCCACCCGTACCAAGGTCCTCCTTGTCGACGATCACGACCTGATCCGCAAGGGCCTGCGGCACGCGTTCGAGCGTGACCGCCAGTTCGAGGTCGTCGGCGAGGCCGCCACGGCGGCGGAGGGTGTGCGCCAGGCCGGTGCGCTGCAGCCGGATGTGGTGATCATGGATCTGCGGCTGCCCGACGGCAGCGGCCTCGAGGCCACCCGGGCGCTGCGCAAGTCGAGCGCCTCGATGGGCATCGTCGTGCTCACCATGTACGCCGGCGACGACCAGCTCTTCGGCGCCCTGGAGGCCGGGGCGAGCGCCTTCGTGCCCAAGACCGCGCCGGCCGACGAGGTCGTCGCCGCCGCCCGGCACGCCGCCTCCTCCCCCAGCGCCTTCACCGCCGCCGACCTGGCCGAGGCCATGAAGCGCCGGCTGGCCCCGTCCGGGCCGCAGCTCTCCCCCCGGGAGGGCCAGGTGCTGCGGCTGCTCGCCGACGGGATGAGCGTGGCGGGCATCGCCAAGCAGCTCTTCGTCAGCGAGTCCACCGCCAAGACCCACATCTCGAAGCTCTACGAGAAGCTGGGCGCGGCCAACCGGGCGCAGGCGCTGATGACCGCGCTGCGGCTCGGCCTGCTCGAGGCCCCGGACGCGCCGAAGTTCTGACCGCCCGACCCGACCGACGGGTCCGCGCCCGGCCGACGCCGGCGCGGGCCCGTCGTCGTATCGACCGGCGTCGTGGCGGGTTGCGGGCGGCGCGCTATGGTCTCCCCGGCGGCGAACCGGCAGAATACCGGCGCGGGCGACGGCGTCCGCACCGCCCGACATCGAGGGGTGAGCGCATGCAGCGGCCGGACTGGGCACCCGACGAGATCGACATCGAGCGCCCCAGCGTGGCCCGCATGTACGACTACTATCTCGGCGGCTCGCACAACTTCGCGGTGGACCGGGCGGCGGCCCAGGCGATGGTGGCCGCCGTGCCCGAGGCGCCCCTGATGGCCCAGGCCAACCGGGCCTTCCTCCGCCGGGCGGTGCAGTTCCTGCTCGACGCCGGCGTCCGGCAGTTCCTGGACATCGGCTCCGGCATCCCGACCGTCGGCAACGTGCACGAGATCGCCCAGCGCGACGCGCCCGACGCCCGCGTGGTCTACGTCGACGTGGACCCGGTGGCGGTGGCGCACAGCCGGGAGATCCTCCTCGGCAACGACCGCGCGGCGGCGGTCCAGGAGGACCTGCGCCACCCCGAGCGCATCGTGGCCCACCCCGACGTCCGTCGGCTGCTCGACTTCGACCAGCCGATCGCCGTGATGATCGTCGCGGTGCTGCACTTCGTGTCCGACGACGACCGGCCCGCCGAGCTGCTGCGGACGCTGCGCGAGGCGCTCGCGCCGGGCAGCTACCTGGTGCTGTCGCAGACCAGCGCCGACGGGCGCGGCGACGACGAGCGGGCCGAGGCCGAGCGGGTCTACCGGCGCACCGACAGTCCGCTGTGGCTCCGCAGCCGGAGCGAGCTGACCGCCCTCTTCGACGGCTTCGAACTGGTCGATCCCGGCGTGGTCTGGGTGCCGCAGTGGCGACCCGAGACCGCCGACAGCGCCGAGGACGCGGAGCGGGCGGCCTTCATCGGCGGCGTCGGGCGGCTCGGTGGGTGAGCCGCCCGGGGCGACGGCCACCGCCCCGCCCGACGCGACCGCCGCGGGCCCGTCCCGCCCCGGCGTCTTCGCCCGGGCCTGGGCGAAGGCCGTCTCCGGCACCAGCTACCTGCCGATGACCCAGGCCCAGTTGGAGGCGCTGCTGCAACGCCTCACCGACCAGCTCGCCGCCGCGCTGCTGTCCGAGCCGTTCGACCTGCGGGTCGGGCACCGGGTCGCCACGGAGCTGGTGGCCGCGCACGTCGCGTCGCCCGAGGCGCTGGGGCGTACGGTCGAGGTCGTCCAGCTCCGGCTGGCCCGCGACCTGGGGCTGGTCGGCGAGGAGGTCGGGGACCGCCTGGCGCGGCTGCTTGCCGCCGTGGCCACCGGATACTCCCGCGCGCTGCGGGACCGGACGCTGGACGAGCAGGAGTCCATCCGGCGGGCCGCGATGACCGCGCGGGCGCAGGCGGAGCGGGCGCTGCGCGCCAGCGAGGCCCGCTTCCGCCACCAGGCGACCCACGACCCGCTGACCGACCTGCCCAACCGCGCCCTGTTCACCCAGCGGCTCAGCGCCGCGGTGGACTCGCCGGGCCGGGGCGCGGAGCGCGTCGGCGTCTGCTTCCTGGACCTGGACCGGTTCAAGGTGGTCAACGACTCGCACGGGCACCAGGTCGGCGACGGCCTGCTGGTCACCGTGGCCGACCGGCTCCGCGCCGCCCTCGACGGGCACCTGGTCGCCCGGCTCGGCGGGGACGAGTTCGTCGTCCTGGTCGAGGGCACCACCGGCACCGCCGACGTCGTCGCGGTGGCGGAGGCGGCGCTGGCCGCGGTGCGCGAACCGGCGCTGGTGGACGGGCACGAGCTGTGCGTGTCGGCGAGCATCGGCATCGTGGAGCGGCGGGTCGCCGGCACCTCCCCCGGCGACCTGATGCGGGCGGCCGACAGCACCCTGCACTGGGCGAAGGCCGCCGGCGGCGCGCGCTGGGCGCTCTACGACGCCGACCGCGACCGCCGGGAGCTGGCCCGCTACGCGCTCTCGGCGGCCATCCCGGCCGCCCTGGAGCGGGGTGAGTTCTACCTCGACTACCAGCCGCTGACGTCGCTGCGCGACGGCCGGGTGGTCGGCGTGGAGGCGCTGGTGCGCTGGCGCCATCCGGAGCTGGGCGTCCTGCGGCCGGACAGCTTCATCGGCCTCGCCGAGGAGACCGGGCTGATCGTCCCGCTCGGCGGGTGGGTGCTGGCCGAGGCGTGCCGGCAGGCGGGAAGCTGGTCCGCCGCGGCCGGGGCGGCCCCGTTCGTGAGCGTCAACCTGGCCGTGCGGCAGGTCCGCCGCCCCGGCCTGGTCCAGGAGGTCCGCGGGCTGCTGCGGCGCACCGGCCTGCCGCCGGAGCGACTCCAGCTGGAGATCACCGAGAGCACCATGATGAGCACGGCCGAGGAGCCCGTCCGGGCGCTGCGGACGCTGGCCGACCTCGGCGTGCGGATCGCGATCGACGACTTCGGCACCGGCTACTGCAACCTGGCGTACCTGCGGGACCTGCCGGTGACGGAGCTGAAGGTGGCGGGGCAGTTCGTGGCCGGGCTGCGGGCGCCGGAGAGCCGGGCCGACGAGCGGATCCTCGCCTCGCTCGTGTCGCTGGCGCACGCGCTGGACCTGACCGTCACCGCCGAGGGCGTGGAGACCGCCGGGCAGGCCGACCGGCTGCGGGCGATCGGCTGCGACGCCGCCCAGGGCTGGCACTTCGGCCGCCCGGACTCCGCCGAGCGCCTCCTGGCCCGCCTGGGCTGACCGCGCGCCGGCCGGCCCGGGCTACCTGCGCCGGCTGCGCAGGATGACGATGGTGACCAGCGCCAACCCGACGAGCACGAAGAACCCGGCCATGACCGGGCCGGGGAGCGGCGTCTTCGCGGCCAGCAGATCCATCTCGCTCCCATCGTCGTCGATGCGTTCGAGACGCCATGGTGCCCCGGACGCCGACCACGCAAACGCCGGCAGGTGACGACGGTGGCCGCCGGCCAGGGTTCGCCGCGCCCGGTGCATCAGGGGCCGCCGCCCCGAGGCCGCCGCACCCGCCGCCGCCGGCCCCGAGCCCGCCGCCCCGCCGCCCGGCGCCTCCGGGGCCGCCGGCCCCGAGCCCGCCGCACCCGCCGCCCGGCGCCTCCGGCCCCGAGGCCGCCGCACCCCGCCGCACCCGCCGCCCGGCGCCTCAGCCGGCGAGCAGGGCGGCCATCCGCTGCGCCTGCGCCTCCCAGCGCCACTCCCGCTCCACCCAGGCGCGACCGGCCGCGCCGAACTGGCGGGCCAGGTCCCGGTCGGCGAGCAGCGTGGCCACCCGGTCGGCGAGCTGGGCGACGTCGCGGCCCCGGACCACGAACCCGGTCTCGCCCTCGCGGACGGCGTCCGGCGCCCCGCCCGAGTCGCCGGCCACCACCGGCAGGCCGGTCGCGGAGGCCTCCAGGTAGACGATCCCGAGGCCCTCGACGTCCAGGCCCCGGTTGCGGGTGCGGCAGGGCATCGCGTAGACGTCGCCGGCGGCGTAGTGGGCCGGCAGCTCGGCCGACGGCACCGAGCCGGTGAAGACGACGTCCCGCTCGACGCCCGCCTGCCGGGCCAGCTTCTCCAGCGTGGCCCGGTAGGGCCCGCCCCCGACCACCAGCAGCGCGGCGTCGGGCACCCGCCGCCGGATCGCGGGCATCGCCCGGATCAGCATGTCCTGCCCCTTGCGCGGCACGAGCCGGGACACGCACACCACCACCGGGCGGTCGGCCAGCCCGAGCCGGAGCCGGACCGCCTGGCCGTCGACCGACGGATGGTAGGCGTCCACGTCGACGCCGGGCGCGAGCCGGTGCAGCTCGGTCACCCCGTGCAGCGCCCGCTCCAGCCGCACCCGGGTGTACTCGCCCAGGTAGGTGGTCACGTCCACGCCGCGCCCGATCCGGCGCAACGCGGCCCGCGCGCCCGGCAGCGCGGCCCAGCCGACCTCGTGCCCGTGGGTCTGCGCCACCGCCCGGCGGACGCCGGCCCGGCGGCGCAGGCCGGCGGCGAGCAGCCCGAGGGGGGCCGCCGCGCCGAACCACACCGTGTCGCAGTCGTAGGCCCGGGCCAGCCGGGCCGCCCGCCGCGCCACCAGCGGGGTGGGCAGCAGCACCCTGGTGCGTTCCCGGACCACCTCGAACGGCTGGTCGGCGTCGAACTTCTCCGCGCCGCGCCAGGTCGAGGCGTAGACGACCACCGAGCCGGCGGGCTGGCGCACCGCGAGGTTGTGCACGAAGGACTGGATGCCGCCCGGGCGGGGCGGGAAGTCGTTGGTGATCAGCAACGTACGGCTCATCGGCCGGCCTCCCTGGCGTGGGCGCGGGCGGCGGCCATCCGCTCGACCGTGGACGGGTGCGTGGCGGAGTAGAGGTATTCCCAACGCGGCGGGTCAGGGTCGGCGAGGTTGATCCCGGCGAGCCGGCGCTGCATCGCCTCGAAGGCGGCCGGGTCGCCGGTGAGCGCCAGCGCGTGCGCGTCGGCGCGTGCCTCCACCCGCCGGGACATCAGGGCCTGCGCCGGTGCGGACACCAGCCCCGCGACCGTCACCAGGGCGATCAGGAGGGGGAACGCGCGCGGCTGGGCGACCGAGTCGACGCCGGCCAGCCGCAGCAACGGGCCGGAGGAGCCGAGCAGGTAGAGCGCGACCACCGCGGCGGCGGCGCCCAACGCTCCCGTCAGGGTGCCGACGGCCACGTCGCGGTCCTTGGCGTGCCCCAGCTCGTGCGCCACGACGGCGGTCACCTCGGCCGGCGTGGCCTCGCGCAGCAGCGTGTCGTAGACGACCACCCGCCGGGTCGGCCCGAGCCCGGAGACGTACGCGTTCACCGCCCGGGTGCGCCGCG
This sequence comes from Micromonospora sp. NPDC004336, assembly GCF_053602615.1. Classification (NCBI taxonomy): domain Bacteria; kingdom Bacillati; phylum Actinomycetota; class Actinomycetes; order Micromonosporales; family Micromonosporaceae; genus Micromonospora; species Micromonospora sp. NPDC004336. Next base: position 42,197 of record NZ_JBSGDY010000006.1, on the reverse strand, counting down.
ACGCGTCGGCGACCAGCACGTCGCGCACCGGCACGCCGTCGCGGGCCGCCATCTCCACGAGCTGGGTGCGCAGCGGGCCCTGCTCCATCGGGGTGAACCTGTTGAACACCGGCTCCACCAGCACGGGCAGCACGAACGAGAGCAGCACCACCAGGGTCGCCGCGCCGGCCGCGCCGAACGCCCACCACCAGCGCGGCGACAGCCGGATCACGGTGTAGAAGCCCAGCAGCGCCACCGCTCCGATGACGGCGCTGACCGCGTACGACTTGAGCAGGTCGACCGTCCAGCCGCTCCAGCCGTTGGTGCTCAGCCCGTAGCGGGTGAGCACGCCCTGGCGCCAGGCGGCGAACGGGAGGGTGACCAGGTCGGCGACGAGCACCACCGCGAGCCCGCCGACCACGGCCTGGGCGGCCCAGTGACCGCCGAACGGCCGACCGGCCAGCTCCACGAGCCGGCCGCCCAGCGGGGTCAGGCCGAGCGCCAGGGCGACCAGCAGGCCGACGACGATCGCGGCCCACCCGGCGGGGCGCAGCGCCGAGCGGAACTCCCGGCTGCGGGCCACCTGGTCGGCGGGGAGGTCGCCCAGCGCGGCCAGCTGGTCGGCCCGGGGCGCGGGCGGGCGCTGCCACGGGATCAGCACCGCGGCGGCCACCACCAGGGCCACGGCCAGGCCGGCCAGGGTCAGCACCGCCCAGCCGCGCGGGCTCACCGGAGCCCTCCCGGCGCCGGACGCCGGCCCGCCGGGCGGGACCGTCCGAGGCCCGCCGACCGCGACCGCCGTGGGTCCGCCGGCGGCACCGTCCGGGCCCGTCGGGGGCCCGCGACGCCGCCGATCGCGCCGGGGCTGCCGCCACCGCGCCGTGCCCGCGTCATGCGCCGCTCCCTCCCGCCGTGAGCGCCCATCCTATTGCCCGCGTCGACGGCGCCCGCCCGGGCCGGACCGACCGCCGGACCGGGCCGACCGCTGGGCCGGACCGACCGCCGGACCGACCGCCGAGGCGAACCGACGCCGGGCCGAACCGACGCCGGGCCGACTGCCGCGCCGGACCGACCGCCGGGCCGGACCGACTGCCGCGCCGGACCGACCGCCACGCCGGACCGACCGCCGGGCCCGACTGCCGCGCCGGACCGACTGCTGGGCCGGCTGTTGGGCCGGCCGGCGTCAGGCCACGCGGCGGCCGGCGGAACGGGGGCGGCCGGCCGGGCGCCGGGGCTCGGGAAGCACCTCCACCTCGAACCCGGCCCGGGCGAACACCTCGATCGCCCGGACCTCGGCGCCACCCAGCCCGTCGGCCGGGGACGCGTCGAACAGGGCGGTCACCAGGCAGTCGGCGCAGCCGTCGCCCCGCACCCCGCACCCGTCGCAGTCGATGAGCATCTCGCCTCCTGATGCGCAGCGGCGGCGGGCGGGACAGTGGCGTCACCGCCCGACCACCGTAGGTCATCCCGACGCTACGGGAGGGGTACGACAGAAACGGACAACCGACCCCGGAGCCCCCCGAATACGATCAAGCGGGCCGGCCGAACGGTCCGGCGACGCCCCGGAGCGAGCCGGGAACGGCGACACCGGGCACGGACGGAACAGCGAGCCGCCTCCCGGTCGGTGGGCGACGCCGGCTCCGGCACGTCGGCAGGGCGGCGCGGGACGGTCAGGAGCGGGCCAGGCGGCGCAGCAGCGAGTCGGCGCCGAGCGGGTACGCCCCGTGCCGGCGCACCCCGTCGGCGACCTCCCGGTCGGAGGAGACGACCACCACCGGCCGCCCCGGCGGCTCGGCGCGGACCAGGCGCCTGATCAGCTCGTCGGCGGTCTCGCCCTTGCGGGAGAACAGCACCCGGACCCCGCGCGGCGACGGCGGCAGCCCGTGCACCCGTTCGGCGCCGTCGAATACCACGGTGACCTCGTCGCCGGTCTGCGCGGCGATCCCGCCCAGGCCGGTGATCAGCCGCTTGCGCTGCTGCTCCAGCGACATCTCGCCGAAGCCGCGCTTGGTGACGTTGTAGCCGTCGACGACGAGGTGTGCCCGGGGCAGCGCCAGCAACTGGTCGAGCCGGGCCGGGTCGTCGGTGTCGCGGGCGCGGGTGGCGGCACCGGCCGCCGGCGTGGTGGGCTGCTCGGCGAAGGCGTCGGCGACGAAGTCGGCGGGCAGCTTGTCGACCGGGTCGAGCGCCAGCTCGCGGCGCAGCCCGACGGCCGCCTGCCCGATGGTCTCCAGCAGCAGCCACAGCCGGGCGTCGTCGACGGAGCGGGCCTCCTTGGCGGTGGCGCGGGCGACCCCCGCCGCCGCCTCGGACTCGGCCAGCCGGGCGCGGACCCGGCGCAGCTCCGCGTCGGCGTCGGCCGCGGCGCGGGCGGCGCGGCCCCGCTCGGTGGCCAGCAGCTCCGCGGCCCTGCGCTCGCGGGCCTGCGTCTCCCGCAGCGACCGGCCCAGCTGCCGGGCCTCCTCGCGCAGCTGACCGAGCTCCTCGCGGACCCGGGCCAGCTCGTCGCGGAGCTTCTCCGCCTCCACCCGGGCCACCGCCCGGTCGTGCTCGGCGCGGGTGGCCCGCTGCTCGGCCTCGCGGACCAGCTCCGCGACGACCGCGCTGTCGGCCTCCGCGCGGACCGCCGCGCCGCTGGCCTCGATGAGCTCCCGCCAGCCCCGGGGGCGGGCCAGGTAGGCCAGTGCGGCCACCTCGACCGGGTCGGCGGCGGCGGGTGCGGTGCCCTCGAGCACCGCCGCGCCGAGATCCCCGGTGTCGGCGAGCACCCGGGCGGTGATCCGCTGCCGGAACAGCGGGTCGCCGGTGAGCTGGGCGGCGATCGCCGGGGCGCCGAGCCGGGCGCGGCGGTTGGGGGCGAACTTGGCGACCCGGCGCAGCGGCACCGGAACCTCGTCGGCGGGCAGCCCGGGCAGCACGGCGGCGGTGAGCGCCACGATGCGCTGGCGGACCGGCTCGGGCAGGACGGGCTCCGGCTCGGGAGCGGCCCCCTCGCCGGCGGCGTCCTCGGTGACGTCGCCGTCTCCGTCGCGCGCGGCGTCGACCGACTCCTCCTGCGGGAGACCGTCGTCGTGCGGCTCGGTGAGGGGCATGTGGCAAGTCTCCCACCGCGACCGGGCCCACCGCCCGGTGAGTGAGCCGATCTCTCATCCTAGACCGATGGCGACGCCTGGTGCCGTTGGGACGGGAGTGTCGGACCGTGGCGCTAGCGTGCCGCCGATGGCACAGACGGAGTACGTCCAGGAGCCGCTGGCCGGCTTCGACCCCGGCGCGGGCGGGATCGACCCGGCGCTGCCGCTGTACGCGACGACGTTCGTGGTGGTCGACCTGGAGACCACCGGCGGCGCGCCGGACGGCGGCGGGATCACCGAGATCGGCGCGGTGAAGGTGCGCGGCGGCGAGGAGCTGGGCGTGCTAGCCACCCTGGTCAACCCGGGCGTGCCCATCCCCCCGTTCATCACGGTGCTCACCGGCATCACCCAGGCCATGCTCGTGCCGGCCCCGCCGATCGAGCAGGTGCTGCCGAGCTTCCTGGAGTTCATCTCCGACGCCGTGCTGGTCGCCCACAACGCCCCCTACGACGTCGGCTTCCTCAAGGCCGCCTGCGCCGCGCACGGCTACCGCTGGCCCAACCCCCGGGTCCTCGACACCGCCGCCCTGGCCCGTCGGGTGCTGACCCGCGACGAGGTGCCCAACCGCAAGCTCGGCACCCTCGCGGCCTACTTCCGCACCACCACCCAGCCCACCCATCGGGCGCTCGACGACGCCAAGGCCACCGTCGACGTGCTGCACGGGCTGATCGCCCGGCTCGGCGGGCACCGGGTCGACACCGTCGGCGACGCCATCGAGTTCGCCCGCGCGGTCACCCCCACCCAGCGACGCAAGCGGCACCTGGCCGAGGGGCTGCCCAAGGCGCCGGGGGTCTACATCTTCCGCGCCGCCGACGACCGGCCGCTCTACGTCGGCACCTCCGGCGACATCGCCACCCGGGTGCGCAGCTACTTCACCGCCGCCGAGAAGCGGGCCCGGATCTCGGAGATGCTCGCCGCGGCGGAGCGCGTCGAGGCGGTCGAGTGCGCCCACTCGCTGGAGGCGGAGGTCCGCGAGCTGCGGCTGATCGGGGCGCACGCCCCGCCGTACAACCGGCGGTCGAAGTTCCCGGAGCGGGCGGTCTGGCTTAAGTTGACCGACGGGCCCTACCCCCGGCTGTCGGTGGTGCGGGGCATCTCCCCCGGCGACGCCGGCTACCTCGGCCCGTTCAGCTCCCGGCGCACGGCGGAGCTGGCCGCCGCCGGCTTCCACGACGCCGTGCCGCTGCGGCAGTGCACCCACCGGCTCTCGCTGCGCACGGTCACGCCGGCCTGCGCGCTGGCCGAGCTGGGTCGCTGCCCGGCGCCCTGCGAGCACCGGATCACCCCGGAGGAGTACGACGCCCGCGCGGTCGCGCCGTTTCGCACCGCGACCGCCAGCGACCCGCAGCCGGTGGTCGACGCGCTGCTGGCCCGGATCGAGGCGCTCTCCCGCGACCAGCGCTACGAGGAGGCGGCGGTGGTGCGTTCCCGGCTGACCGCGGTGCTGCGGGCGACGGTGCGGATGCAGCGGCTGGCCGCGCTGACCGGGATCGCCGAGTTGGCCGCCGCCCGCCCGGCCGCCCGGGGCGGCTGGGAGCTGGCGCTGGTGCGGCACGGCCGGCTGGCCGGGGCGGGGGTGTCGCCGCCCGGGGCCCACCCGCGACCGACGATCGCCGCGATCCGGGCGACCGCCGAGACCGTCCCGCCCGGCCACGGCCCGATCCCGCGCGCCTCGGCCGAGGAGACCGAACGCATCCTGTCCTGGTTGGAACGACCGGAGACCCGGCTGGTCGAGATGTCCTCCGGATGGGCGTCCCCGGTGGCCGGCGCGGCACGTTTCCGCGACCTGCTGAGCAAGGCCGAGAACGCCGCGTCCCACCAACTCTCGACCGAACGCTCATGACCAAGTGACCGATCGGACTACGTCGGCTCGCTTAGTCTGTTAGAGAAGTGCAGTCCTGCCCGTTTCGTGGGCCTGCTCCCGGTTGCCCGGGTCTCGGCAGCCGTGGGGCCGGGGTGAGGAGGTGTCCCGCGTGGACGTCGACGCCGGACGCGGCGCCGCCCTGGGGGGCGCCCTTCCGACCCAACCGGGCGAGCTGCCGCTGGCCCGCCGGCTCCGGTCGCTGCTGAGCTGGCCCACCGCCGACACCGACCCGGTGAGCCACCTGGTCCGTACGCATCGGACGATCCATCCGGGCACCGAGCCCTCCGTGCTGCGCCGGGCCTACACGATCGCGGAGAACATGCACCGCGGGCAGTTCCGCAAGAGCGGCGAGCCCTACATCACCCATCCGCTGGCGGTGGCCCAGATCTGCGCCGAGATCGGCATGGACGCCACCACCCTGGTCGCCGCGCTGCTGCACGACACCGTGGAGGACACCCGCTACACGCTCCAGGCGCTCGCCGAGGACTTCGGGCGCGAGGTGGCGCACCTGGTCGACGGGGTGACCAAGTTCGACAAGGCGTTCTACGGCAAGGCCGCCGAGGCCGAGACGATCCGCAAGATGATCATCGCGGCCGGCAAGGACGTGCGGGTCCTGATCATCAAGCTGGCCGACCGGCTGCACAACATGCGCACGCTGGGCGTCCGGTCCGCCGCGTCCCGGGAGCGGATCGCCCGCAAGACGCAGGAGGTGCTGATCCCGCTCTGCGACCGGCTGGGCATCCAGATGCTCAAGCGGGAGCTCGACGACGTGGTGCTGCTGCACCTGGAGCCGGAGGAGCACGCCCGCATCGCCCGGCACGTGCACGACCGGCCCGGCTGGGACGCGTACCTCGACGAGGTGGTCGCCCGGGTGCGCTCGGCGCTGCGCCGAAACCGGGTCGACGCCGAGGTGACCCCCCGCCCCCGGCACCTCTACTCGATCTGGAAGGACACCGTGTCGGGCGGTCACACCGCCCCCTACGACCTGCCCCGCATCGCCATCGTGGTGGACGGCCCGCCCACCGACTGCTACGCGGCGCTGGGCGCGGTACACGGCCTGTGGCGACCGGTCCCCGGCCGGTTCAAGGACTTCATCGCCTCCCCGAAGAACAACCTCTACCGCTCCCTGCACACCAGCGTCTGCGGCCCGAAGGACCGCACGGTGGAGGTGCTGATCCGCACCGAGGAGATGCACCGCTCGGCCGAGTACGGCGTCGCCGCCGACTTCCGCTTCCCGCGCACCGGCGGCACGGCGGCGTGCGCGGAGCAGCTCGACTGGCTGCGCCGGGTGCTCGACTGGGAGCAGGACGCGGCCGACCCGGCCCAGTTCCTCGAGTCGCTGCGGTGCGACCTCTCCGAGGCGCAGGTGCAGGTCTTCGCCGACGGCCGGCAGGTCGTGCTGCCGGCCGGGGCCACCCCGGTCGACCTCGCCTACGAGCTGGGCACCGAGCGCGGCGACCACTGCCTGGCCGCGCGGATCAACGGCCGGCTGGCCCCGCTCTCCTCCGCGCTGGAGGAGGGCGACGTGGTGGAGATCTTCACCGAGACCGACGCGGCGAACGGCTTCGACGCCGACGTGGCCCCCCGCGGCCCGCGCCGCGAGTGGCTGGACTTCGTCAAGTCGCCGCACGCGCAGATGCAGATCAGCCGGTGGTTCGCCGAGCACACCGAGCCCGGCATCTCCATCACCGACAAGGTGCGCCTCGGCCGGGCCACCATCGGGCTGGCCCTGCGCAAGCACGACCGCGGGCTGGCCAGCGACCTGCCCCTGCTGCGGCTGTCGGAGGAGCTGGGCTACCCCGACCTGGAGACGCTGCTGGTGGCGGTCTTCGACCGGGTGATCGAGCCGGACACCGTCGTACGCCAGCTCATCGACCTGGTCGACCACCGGCAGTGACTCCTCGGGACCGGGTCGTCCGAACGTTCCTCGCGGCCACTAGCCTGGGGTCATGATCCCCCGCTCGCGCGCCACCGGCCGGGCCGTCGCCTACCAGGTCTTCTACCGGCTGCCGCTGCCGGTACGCCGTCGCCTGGTCCGGCTGGCCGTGCCGAAGTACATCGTCGGCGCGGTCACCCTGGTCCGGGACAGCGAGGCGGAGGGCGCGGGCCGGCTGCTGCTGCTGCGTCAGCCGCCCGGCAAGGGCTGGGGGCTGCCCGCCGGCCTGTTGCAGAAGGGCGAGGCCCCGGTCGTCGGGGCGGCCCGGGAGCTGTACGAGGAGTCCGGCGTCCGGCTCTCCCCCCGCGACCTGAGCCCCGCCGTCCCCAACGCCGTGGTGCACGCCAAGGGCTGGGTGGACGTGGTGTTCACCGCCGAGGTACCGGCGTCGAGCACCGAGCTCAAGGTCGACGGCGCGGAGGTCTTCGAGGCCGCCTGGCACCCGCTGGACGACCTGCCGAAGCTGACCTGGCCGACGGCGCGGCTGCTCGCGTACTACGACATCGGGCCGCTGGCCGGCCAGTTCCCGCCCCCGGTGCCCGACGCGAAGCCGTGAGCGCCGACCGCGCCGCCGACGACGGGGCCACCGCCACCGCCCCGGCCGACGTCTGCGCGGTCGTGCTCGCCGCCGGTGAGGGCACCCGGCTGCGGCCGCTGACCGAGCGGGTGCCGAAGGCGCTCTGCCCGGTGGGCAACGTGCCGCTGCTGGACCGGGCGCTGCACCGGCTGGCCGGCCTCGGCCTGGTCGGGCCGGCCCGGGTCGCGGTCAACGCCTGCTACCTCGGCGAGCAGGTCGTCGCCCACGTCGGTGACCGCGCCCACCTGTCGGTCGAGCCGGGCTCGCCGCTGGGCACCGCCGGCGGGGTCGCGAAGCTGCGGGACTGGATCGCCGGGCGGGGGGTGCTGGTCGGCAACGCCGACGCCTACCTCGCCGACCCCGCGCGCCCCCCGGGACCGGACGTGGCGGCGCTGCTCGACGGCTGGGACGGCGAGTCCGTACGCCTGCTCGGCCAGCCCGCCCCCGACCCGGCGGCGCCGGGCACCTTCGACGGCCACGTGTTCACCGGGTTCTCGCTGCTGCCGTGGCGGCTGGTGCGGGCCCTGCCGGTCGAGTTCGGCGACCTGGTCCGCGCCGTCTGGCGGCCGGCGGAGGCGGCGGGGGCGCTGAGCGTCGTGCCCTACCCCGGCACGTTCTTCGACACCGGCACCCCGGTCGACTACCTGGCGGCCAACCTGCACGCGGCCGGCGGCGGCAGTCTGGTGGCCCCCACCGCCACGGTGACCGGCCACTGCCGGGAGGCGGTGATCGGCGCGGACGCCGTCGTGCGGGGCGACGTGGAACGCGTCGTCGTCTGGCCGGGCGCCACCGTCGGGCCCGGCGAGCGCCTGCGCGACGCGATCCGCGCGGGCGGCCGCACCGTCCCCGCCACACCGCCGTCCGCCGGTCCGGGAAACATCTAGCATGGGCGACGACGCCGACGAACGGAGAAATGTCCCGTGATCACCGCGATCGTGCTGATCGACTGCGCCACCGACTCCATCCCCGAGGTGGCCGAGGCCCTGGCCGCCCTGCCCGGCGTCAGCGAGGTCTACTCGGTGGCCGGCCACGTCGACCTGATCGCCATGGTCCGGGTCCGGGAGTTCGACCAGATCGCCCAGGTGATCGCCGGCAGCATCTCCAAGGTGCCGGGGGTGCTGAACACCGAGTCGCACATCGCCTTCCGGGCGTACTCCCAGCACGACCTGGAGGAGGCGTTCGCGATCGGGCTCGCGAACGCCGACTGAGCGCGGACGCCGCGTCCCCACGCGACACGCGCGACGGCCGGCCCACCCGGAGGTGGACCGGCCGTCGTGGTACCGCGAGCGTCAGCTCTGCGCCGGAGCCGGCGACTCGGTGACGGTGCCGCCCGGAGCCGGCGACTCGGTGGTGCCGCCCGGAGCCGGGGTCTCGGTGCTGGTGCCGCCCGGAGCCGGGGTCGTGCCGCCCGGGCTCGGGGTGCCGCTGGCGCTGGTCTGCGGCACCGGGATGCCCAGCTGCTCGGCCAGCTGCACCAGCGCGTCGTAGTGCGCCTGCAGGGTCGGCAGGGCGGTCTGCGCCAGCTGGACCACCGACTGCTCGGAGCCCTGCGAGATCTCCGTCTGGGTGGCCTGGATGGCCTGGACGTGACCGGCCAGCTCACTGGTCACCCAGAGCCGGTCGAACTCCTCGCCGCTGGCGTTGTTCAGCTGGTCGATGACGGCCTGCTGGTCCGCGGTCGGCTCGCTCGGCAGCTCCACCCCGAGCTGGGACGCGGTCTGCTGCACCGTCTGGTCCAGCTGCGTGTGGTCCGTCTTGAACCGGGCACCCAGGTCCTTGACCCCCTGGTTCTGGCCCTTCTGCTGGGCCAGGTCACCCGCGGTGATCTCGAACAGGTTGACCTGGTGCACGGCCTGCAGGTACTGGGTGTCCTGCTGTGACGGCTGCACCGCGGCCTGCGCCGCCGCGGCCGGCGCGATTCCCACCAGCACCAGCGCGGCCAGCAGGCCGAGGCGTTTGATTCCCAACATGCTTCCTCCCCCTTGAGACGTTGGACCGCACGGATACCCGGCTGACCGGGGTTATTCCTGCGATCCCCGCCCTCGGGGGCGGGGGACGACACCGCACGCGCCGGCCCGTCGGGGTGCGGAAACGGGCGTGGCGCCCACCGGAGGACTCCGGTGGGCGCCACGCCAGGGGTGTCGCGAGGTCAGCGCCGGCTCTCGCCGCTGCCGACCTGCTCCCGGTCGGGCCGCGGCTCGACCGGCGGGTGGCCCGGCGAGACCGGCGCCTCGGCCGGCTTCTCGATCGGGTAGAAGAAGCCCCGGATGGCCGGGCCGAGGGCACCGAGCCGGTTCATCTTCTTCGGCACGACCCAGCCGGCGTACTCCAGGCCGTGGCCGTCGCCCGGGGCGAGCGGCTGGTGGACCTCCTCGAACCGGCCGTCGGGCAGGCGCCGGATGATGCCCGTCTCCACGCCGTGGGCGAGCACCTCGCGGTCGTGCTGCTGCAGACCCAGGCAGATCCGGTAGGTGACGTAGTACGCCAGCGGCGGCAGGACGAGCAGACCGATCCGGCCCGCCCAGGTCATCGCGTTCAGGCTGATCTGGAACTTGTCGGCGATGACGTCGTTGGCGCCGGAGAGGGTCAGCACGATGAAGAACGCCACGGCCATGGCGCCCACGGCGGTGCGCGCCGGCACGTCGCGGGGCCGCTGGAGCAGGTTGTGGCTGCGGGTGTCCTTGAGGCGGCGGGCCTCCAGGAACGGGTAGAGCGTGGAGAGCCCCACCAGGATGCCCGGCAGCACGACCGTCGGCCAGAACAGCGGCGGGATCACGTAGCCGTCGCCGATCGGGATGTTGATCTCCCAAGCCGGCATCAGGCGGGTCGAGCCGTCGAGGAACATGACGTACCAGTCGGGCTGGCTGGCGGCCGAGACCACCCACGCCTCGTACGGGCCGAACAGCCAGATCGGGTTGATCTGGAACAGGCCGCCCATCAGCGCGATCACGCCGAAGACGACCATGAAGAAGCCGCCCTGCTTGATCGCGTAGCGCGGGAACATGCGCTCGCCGACCACGTTGCCGTTGGTCCGGCCGGGGCCGGGCCACTGGGTGTGCTTCTGCTTGAAGACCAGGCCCAGGTGGACGCTGATCAGCGCGATCAGCAGACCCGGGACCAGCAGCACGTGGGCGATGTAGAACCGGCTGATGATGATGGTGCCCGGGAACTCGCCGCCGAAGACCGACGAGGTGACCCAGGAGCCGATCACCGGGATGGAGAGCATGATCGCCGAGGCGATCCGCAGACCGGTGCCGGAGAGGCCGTCGTCCGGCAGCGAGTAGCCGGTGAAGCCGGCGAGGAAGCCGACCCAGAACAGCAGCGAGCCGATGATCCAGTTCGTCTCACGCGGCTTGCGGAACGCGCCGGTGAAGAAGACCCGGAGCATGTGCACCACGATCGCGGCCATGAACAGCAGCGCCGACCAGTGGTGCATCTGCCGCATGATCAGGCCGCCGCGGACGTCGAACGAGATGTCCAGGCTGGAGGCGTACGCGGCCGACATCGGCGTGCCCCGCAGCGGGGCGTAGCTGCCGTTGTAGACCACCTCGGTCATGGCCGGCTCGTAGAAGAAGGTCAGGAAGACGCCGGTCAGCAGCAGGACGACGAACGAGAAGAGCGCGATCTCGCCCAGCAGGAACGACCAGTGGTCCGGGAAGACCTTGTTCAGCAGCCGGCGCAGCGGGGTGGCCACCTGGAAGCGGTCGTCCACTCCCCGGGCGACGTTGCCCGGGACTGCTGCCTTGTCAAACTTGCGCCGCTTCACGGCCGCTCCCAGAAGTCGGGCCCGACGGTCTCGGTGTAGTCGGACTTGGCCACGAAGTAGCCCTCGGAGTCCACCTCGATCGGCAACTGCGGCAGCCGCCGGCTGGCCGGACCGAAGATGGGCCGGGCGTTGTCGGTGATCAGGAACTGCGACTGGTGGCACGGGCAGAGCAGACGGTTGGTCTGCTGCTCGTACAGGCTCGCCGGGCAGCCGGCGTGCGTGCAGATCTTCGAGTAGGCGGCGTAGTTGCCCCACATGTAGTCGCCGTGCCCGACCCGCTCGTTGGCCCGGCGCGACTCCAGCGCGTCGGAGTCCCGCAGGTGGATCAGCAGGGTCGGCGAGTCGGCGTGCAGGTTGCTCACGCCGTGCGGGATGCCCGGGAAGACGGTGATCTGGCCGCCGGCGCTGACGTCCGCCGGGCGGACCGGCCGGCCGTCCTCGCGGACCAGCCGGACCTTCTTGCCGCCCTCGGCCGGGGCGAACCCGGTGGTGAACATCTGGTTGTTCTTGTGCGGCTGGGAGATCAGGCCACCCACCAGGGGGGCGGCGGCGACCGCGCCGACCGGCGCGAGGCCGGCCAGCAGCGAGATGCCGAGCAGCGGCCGGCGCTTCACGCCCAGCTCGTCGGCCATGTAGAGCATGGTCTGACCGGTGATGATCCGGTCGTCCTCGCTGACGGCGCCCTCGTGCCGGTCCTGGATCGAGACCTCCTTGGGCAGCAGCTTCTTGCCCCAGGTCAGGATGCCGAAGCCGACGCCGAGCAGGGCCACGCCGAGGGTGAGGCCGAGCAGCGGGGTGTACCACTTGTCGCCGCCGCGGCCGGGAGCGTACTCCCACGGCCACCAGATGTAGATCACCAGGAAGGCGGTCGCCGCCAGGCCGGTCAGCAGGAAGAACGACGCCACGGTGCGGGTCAGCCGGCGCTCGGCCTTGCTGCCCGGGGCGACCTGCGGCTCGTAGTGGACGATCTCGATGTCGTCCCGGCGCGCGCCCTCGCGGACGATGTCGAACTGGCTGAGCCCGGGGGTCCTCACGTCGAGCGGCTCCCGGCCCTGCTGGGCCTGGTGCTCGGTGTGCGTGGTCATGCCGTCACCTCGCTACGGGCGGTGCCGGCCCCCGGCACCACAGCACTGAATCGGATGATCCGTCCGGTCACGACTTGCCCGCGATCCACAGGCTCGCGAAGACGAGCGCGACGATGCCGACCAGGAAGATCGCCAGTCCCTCGGTGGACGGCCCGTACCGACCGAGGTTGAAGCCGCCCGGGTCCTTGTCGTGCTTCAGGGTCTCCTGGATGTAGGCGATGATGTCGGCCTTCTGCTGCGGCGAGATCTGGTTGTCGCCGAAGACCGGCATGTTCTGCGGGCCGCTGAGCATCGCGGCGTAGATCTGCCGGTCGCTGGCCGGGCGCAGGCTCGGCGCGTACTTGCCGGAGGACAGCGCGCCGCCGCCGCCGCCGAAGGCGTGGCACTGCGAGCAGTTGATCCGGAACAGCTCGCCGCCGGCCGCGATGTTGCCGTCGGAGTGCAGGTCCTCGCCGTTCGGCACGACCGGGCCGCCGCCGAGCTCCTGGACGTACTGCGCGAGCTGGCGGACCTCCTCGTCGGTGAAGAGCTCCGGCTTGCGCTGCGCCTGGGCCTCCTGCCGGGCCATCGGCATGCGGCCGGTGCCGACCTGGAACTCCACCGAGGCCGCGCCGACGCCGACCAGGCTCGGCCCGCGTCCCTCGACGCCCTGGGCGTTGCGACCGTGACAGGTCACACAGCTCACGTCGAACAGCGCCTTGCCCTCCGCGGCGGCGCCGGTGAGCGGGGTGTCCTGCGCCTGCACGCCGGGGGCGAAGACGGTGTAGGCGCCGCCGGCCAGCATCAGCGCGGCGAACAGCCGGACCGCGGCACCCAGCCGGCGGCGGCCCCTGCTGCGCGCCGCGGGCCGCTCGCGCAGCCGCGCGAGCAGACCGCGTCGGCGGTCGTTGTCAGAAGTCATGACCTGTGTCCTTAACCGGTTGGACCTTGTCTCAGGGGACGGAGCAGCGGCGCGGTTCGTGACGCGCCAAGATCACTGAAGCCAGTAGATCATGGCGTAGAGCCCGATCCACACGACGTCGACGAAGTGCCAGTAGTAGGACACGACGATCGCCGACGTGGCCTGCGCCGGCGTGAACCGGCCCATGGTCGTGCGGATCATGAAGATGATGAAGGCGATCAGACCGCCGGTCACGTGCAGACCGTGGAACCCGGTGGTCAGGTAGAACATCGACCCGTAACCGTCCGAGTTGATCTTGATGCCCTCGTGCACCAGCTCGCGGTACTCGTTGAGCTGACCGAGCACGAAGATCAGGCCCATCACGAAGGTGATCGTGAACCAGCGCCGCAGGGCGTGGACGTCACCCTTCTCGGCGGCGAACACACCGAGCTGGCAGGTCACCGAGGACAACACCAGGATCACCGTGAAGGTGGTCGCGTAGGGGATGTTGAGGTGCTCGGTGTGCTCCGCCCACTGCTCCGGCGCCGCCGCGCGGATGGAGAAGTACATCGCGAACAGCGCCGCGAAGAACATGAGTTCGCTGGAGAGCCACACGATCGTCCCGACGCTGACCATGTTGGGTCGGGTCAGGGAGTGGATCCGGCTCTTGTCAATGGCTGGGGCCGCAGTCACGCGGTCATTATTGCCCCTGACCGGGGCCGGCGATCAGCGGGGGGCCAAACCCGTGGCATCGGCAGCCCGATCGGGGTCGTCCGGTTCGCCTGACCTAGGCTGAAAAGCGTGCTGCACGTCGATCCGATCTCCACCGTAACCTCGGCCGCCGCGCCGACGGTGCTCGCGGCCACCCCGCCGCCGTTCACCGTCACCTCCGTGTTCACCGAGACCCGGCTGGACAGTTGGCTGGCCGTCGGCCTCGTGCTGGCCGCCGGCATCTACCTCTACGGGGTGCACCGGCTGCGGATCCGCGGCGACCGGTGGCCGGTGGCGCGTACCGTCTTCTTCCTGGGCCCCGGCCTCGGCGGGATCGCGTCGGTCACGGTCAGCGGCCTGCACGCCTACGACACGGCGTTGCTGTCGGTGCACATGGTCCAGCACATGGTGCTCTCCATGATCTCGCCGATCTTCCTGGCGCTGGGCGCGCCGGTGACGCTGGCCCTGCGCACGCTGCCGCAGCGTCCGCGCAAGCGGCTGCTGGCGATCGTGCACAGCCGGATCGCGCGGATCTACAGCTTCCCGCTGGTGGCGTTCACCATCTTCGTGGTCAACCCGTTCGCGCTCTACTTCACCGATCTCTACCGCTACACGCTCGAACACGCGTGGGCGCACGAGGTCGTGCACGCGCACTTCATCATGACCGGCTGCGTGTTCTTCTGGCCGCTGCTCGGCCTCGACCCGCTGCCCGGGCGCTGGCCGTACCCGGCCCGGGCGCTGCTGATGCTGCTCTCCGTGCCGTTCCACACCGTGCTGGGGCTCACCATCATGCAGAGCAGCACGCTCTTCGGCGGCGACTGGTACCCGTCGCTGGGGCTGACCTGGTCGGACCCGTGGCAGGACCAGGTGGTCGCCGGGGGCATCCTCTGGGCCGGCGGCGAGTTCGTCAGCGTGACCATGCTGGCCGTGCTGGTCGTGCAGTGGATGCGCCACGCCGAACGGGAGGCCCGCCGGCTCGACCGCGACCTGGACCGCCAGGAGGCCCGCCGGCGCGCCGCCGAGTCCGCCGCCGAGGCGGCCAGCTGAGCTGCGCCGACGGTACGCCCCGACGGCACCGACGGGCGGCCGTCGCGCACCTCACACCCAACGGTAGGATCAGCGGGCAGCTACGAGGTGGGAGCAAGTCCAGCCAATGAGTGAGCGCAACGAACGAACCACCGTGGGACACGCCGGCACGGCCGGGACTCGGACCCTTCGGCGAAGCGGAGTGCCGGCATGAGCGATCGTCTTTGCACCGTCCTGCTCTACAGCGACGACCCGCAGGTCCGTGACCGGATGCGGCTCGCCGTCGGCACGCGTCCCGCGCCCGGCCTGAAGATCGAGTTCGTCGACGCCACCACCTACGCGGAGTGCGTCCGGCTGGTCGACGACTACGAGATCGACCTGCTGCTGCTCGACGGCGAGGCGACCCCCGGCGGTGGCATCGGCATCGCCCGGCAGATCAAGGACGACCGGGACGACGCTCCCCCGACCTGCGTGGTGATCGCCCGCGCCGCCGACCGATGGCTCGCGGCCTACGCCGAGGTCGACGCCACCCTGGTGCACCCGCTCGACCCGGTGACCACCGGCACCACGGTGGCCGAGCTGCTGCGGACGCACGCCCCCGCCTGACGTCCCCGCTCCGGCCCGGCTCGGCGCCGGACCACCGGCGCCGGTTCCGTCCCACCCGTTTCGCACGCTCGGGAGGCCCGCCATGGGCGATCGGACCTGGCCGCACCTCCTCGCCGCGCTGCTGCGCGGCGAGGAGCTCTCCACCGCCGACACCGCCTGGGCGATGGGCGAGATCATGTCCGGCGCCGCCGCCCCCGCGCAGATCGCCGGCTTCGCCGTCGCGCTGCGCGCCAAGGGCGAGACCTCGGCGGAGCTGGGCGGCCTCGTGGAGGCGATGCTCCGCCGGGCGGTCCCGGTCGAGCTGCCCGGCACGCTGCGCGACACCGCCCTCGACGTCGTCGGCACCGGCGGCGACCTCGCGCACACCGTGAACATCTCCACCATGGCCTCCCTGGTGGTGGCCGGCGCCGGCGTCCGGGTGGTCAAGCACGGCAACCGGGCGGCGTCCTCCTCCTGCGGCACGGCGGACGTGCTGGAGTTCCTCGGGGTGCCGCTGGACCTGGGGCCGGAGGGGGTGGCCCGGTGCGTCGCCGAGGCCGGCATCGGTTTCTGCTTCGCGGCCCGCTACCACCCCGGGATGCGCCACGCCGGCCCCGTACGCCGGGAGATGGGCGTGCCCACGTTCTTCAACTTCCTCGGCCCGCTGACCAACCCGGCCCGCCCCCGGGCCGCCGCCGTCGGCTGCTTCGACCTGCGGATGGCCCCGGTGATGGCCGGCGTCTTCGCCGCCCGGGGCGACTCGGCGCTGGTGATGCGCGGCGAGGACGGGCTGGACGAGTTCACCACCGCCGCCCCCACCCGCGTGTGGGCGGTCCAGGGCGGCACCGTGCGGGAGGCGCTGCTCGACGCGACCGACCTCGGGGTGCCCCGGGCCGCCCTGGCCGACCTGCGGGGCGGCGACGCCGCCCACAACGCCGGCGTGGTGCGCCGGCTGCTCGCGGGCGAGACCGGCCCGGTACGCGACGCCGTCCTGGTCAACGCGGCGGCGGCGCTGGCCACCCAGGGCCCGCTCGACGGCGACCTGACCGAGGCGCTGCGCGCCGGGATGGACCGCGCCGCCCACTCCGTCGACTCGGGGGCCGCCGCCCGTGTCCTGGACCGGTGGATCGAGGTCGCCCGCGCCGACTGACCTCGGCGTAACCGGCGGCCACGGGCGGCCCGCGGAACTTGTCGGACCCCCGTGGGAAACTACAGCTGAGTAGTTTTCCACTTCCATCATGCGCTGTTCACCACAGCACGTCCGTCGTGCGCCGTGCGGCGCGGCAGTCCCGCCGCGTGGCACGCCCCCGACGGGACCGGAGCGAGAGGAGACGCCCGTGTCGGAGCGCGAGCTCTACTGCGACACCTGCGAGGGCGTTCGGCCGTTCGAGGCGCCGCCGTGTGTCGACGACCACGGCGCCGACTGCCCCGAGCTGGCCTGCACCGGCTGCGGCGAGGCCGTGCTCGTCGCCACCTTCACCTTCCGCGCCCCGCGCCTGGCGCGGCGGCCGCACCACGCCCCGTCGCCCCACCGCCACGCCGCCTGACCGCCGTCCGCGTTCCCCCCGGGCATCGGCCGCTGCACCGCCACGGGCAGATGTCATCGTGTCGGCTGCACCCGAAAGGCAGGCCGGTGTCGGCCCCGAACGACGGACGTCCTCGTAGCCGGCTGCGCCTGAGGGGCAGGCCGGTGTCGGCCGGGCAACGTGCCGCTGCTGGACGACAGGTGACGTCGACCCACGTCCCGCCGCCGTCCCCGCGACGACGAAGGCCCGCCTCCCCTCGGGGAAGCGGGCCTTCGTGACGTGCGGGGCCGGGCGCCGGCTCAGTGCTCGGCGGTGCGCCGGGTGCCGGTGTAGTACTCGAACAGCAGGCCGCAGGCCGCGAAGATGACCAGCACACCGCCGAGGCCCAGCAGCCAGTACTGCCAGAACACCAGGCCGAATCCGGTGATCGCGGCGGACAGCGCCAGCCCGAACGGCCAGTAGCTGCCGGGGCTGAAGAAGCCGATCTCGCCCGCGCCGTCGGCGATCTCACCGTCCGGCCGGTCCTCCGGCCGCAGGTCGATCCGCCGGGAGACGAACCAGAAGAAGCCGCCGCACATCGCGCAGAGCAGGAAGCTCAGCAGCAGCGCGACCGTGCCGACCCACTCGACGTGACCGCCGGAGTCGGCGGCCGTCCAGCCGCCGTAGAGGGCGGTGGCGAAGAGCAGGAACCCGGAGATGATCAGGAAGATGCGCCACTCGGTCTTCATGCCCGCCCCCTCACTTTCCCGCGCCGACCGGCGCGGCGTCCGGGTTGAAGTTGGCCTCGGTGCGGCGGGTCTCGAACGGCTTGGTGGTCTTCGCGTACGGGTCCTCGCCGATGGCCGTCAGCGCCTCCTGCGTGGACTTGCCGTCCCGCTTGGCCGCCAGGAACTGCTCGTACTTCTCCGGCGAGACGACCCGCAGCTCGAAGTTCATGAACGCGTGGTAGCTGCCGCACAGCTCGGCGCAGCGGCCGACGTAGGCGCCCTCGGTCTCGAGCTTGGAGACCTCGAACACGTTACGGACCTTGCCGGGCATGACGTCGCGCTTGAACAGCAGCTCCGGCACCCAGAAGGAGTGGATGACGTCGCGGCTGGTCTCCTCGAACCGGATGGACCGGTCGGTCGGGAGCACCAGGATCGGGATGACCTCGCTGGTGCCGAGCACCGAGGCGACCGTGTCGGCGTCCTGGCCCTGGCCGTCGCGGTAGTTGAACTGCCAGTTCCACTTGAACGCGACCACCTCGACCGTGACGTCGGGGTTCTTGGTCGTCCGCACCACGTCGGTCTGCACGACCGCCGTGTAGTAGAAGAGCACGGAGACGATCAGGATCGGCGCGATGGTGTAGAGGAACTCCATCGGCATGTTGTAACGGGTCTGCACCGGCAGCTCGTTGCCCCGCTTGCGGTAGCGAACGATGCACCAGAAGATCAGGCCCCACACGAAGACGCCGACCGCGAGCGCCGCGATGCACGAGGCGATCCACAGGTCGTACATCCGGTGCGCCTCGGGCGTGATGCCGCCCTGCGGCCAGCCGAAGCCGCCGAACGCCGAGCCGACGTCGCAGCCCGTGAGCAGGACCAGCAGCGCCGCTCCGCCGAGACCGAGCCCGGCGAGCCGACCAGCACCACGTCCCCGGCGCCCACCGGCTCCTGGGGAAGCGCTGTGCCGTACGGCCGACGGCCGTACCTCCGAACTCCTTGCGACCACCTGGTCCTGCCTCCCTAGCGCGCCGCGGTGTCTGTCCTGTCTGCCACCCTCCGCCGGGCGGAGCGACAGCACCGGCGGCAAAGGCGTCACCGACGGTCGCAGATTACTCGACCATTACGGGCTCGACCGTGTTGGGGTCACTCTCCGCCCCCATCGGGGGGATCTTGGACGTACCGGCGCGATAGCGTTGGCTTCCGTGAGCGCTCCCCCGGTCTACCTGGACGCGGCCACCGCCGCGCCGCTGCATCCGGTCGCCCGGCAGGCGTTGCTGGCCGCCCTCGACGACGGCTGGGCCGACCCCGGCCGTCTCTACACGCAGGCCCGCCGGGCCCGCCAACTCCTCGACGCCGCCCGCGAGGCCACCGCGGCCACGCTCGGCGTCCGCGCCGACGAACTCTCCTTCACCCCCAGCGGTACGGCGGCGGCCCACGCCGCCGTGCTCGGCGGCCTGACCGGCCGGCGGCGGGTCGGCCGGACCCTGGTGCACTCCGCGATCGAACACTCGGCGGTGCTGCACGCCGCCGAGAAGCACGTCGCCACGGGCGGCGCGGCCACCTCGGTGCCGGTGGACCGGCGGGGCCGGCTCGACCTGGACCACTGGGCGGCGGCGGTTCGGGCGCCCGGCGTGGCGCTGGCCGCGCTGATCGCCGCCAGCCACGAGGTCGGCACGCTGCAACCGGTCGCCGAGGCCGCGCGGGAGTGCGCCGGGGCCGGGGTGCCGCTGTACGTGGACGCCGCCCAGGTGGTGGGCCGGGCCCCGGTGCCGGCGGGCTGGTCGGTGCTGACCGCCAGCGCGCACAAGTGGGGCGGTCCGCCCGGGGTGGGGCTGCTGGTGGTGCGCAAGGGCACCCGCTGGGAGTCGCCCTGGCCGGCCGACGAGCGGGAGGCCGGGCGTACGCCGGGAACGCTCAACCTGCCGGCGGTGGTCGCGGCGGCGGCGAGCCTGCGCGCGGCGGCGGCCGACGCGGCGGCGGAGGCGGCCCGGCTGGCGCCGCTGGTGGACCGGATCCGGGCCCGGGTGGCGGCGGAGGTGCCGGACGTGGAGGTGGTGGGTGATCCCGACCACCGCCTCCCGCACCTGGTGACGTTCTCCTGCCTCTACGTCGACGGCGAGGCCCTGCTGCACGCGCTGGACCGGCGGGGGTTCGCCGTCTCCTCCGGCTCGTCGTGCACCTCCTCGACGCTGCGCCCGTCGCACGTGCTGGAGGCGATGGGGGTGCTCTCCCACGGCAACGTGCGGGTCTCGCTGCACCGGGACACGACGGAGGCCGACGTCGAGCGGTTCCTCGCGGAGCTGCCGGGCGTCGTGGCGGAGCTGCGCGCCGAGGCGGGGGTGGTCGGGCTGTGACCGCGCCGGCGGAGCTCCTCGACTGCCGTGGTCAGCGCTGCCCGCTGCCCGTGATCGCCGTGGCGCGTCGGCTGCCCGAGCTGCCCGTCGGCACGGTGGTGCGGGTGCTGGCCGACGACCCGGCGGCGGCGGTGGACATCCCGGCCTGGTGCCGGATGCGCGGCCACGAGTTCCTCGGCACGATCACCGGCCCCGACGGCCCCGCCTACGACGTCCGCCGCCTGCACTGAGCACGCGGGAGGCGCCGCCTCCAGCTCGGCCGGCCGGCGGGCGGCCACGTCGCGGTGGCTCTCCGCCTCCCGCTTCGCGGCGGTGGCCGCGCCGACGGGGGCGGACGGTCAGCGGAGGTAGGCGAGGATGCCGGGGAGCGGGTCGGCGTCGACGGCGGTGTCCACCACCAGCCGGGGGCCGATGATCGGCTGGTACTCGGCCCGGCGCACCAGCGTCTGCTCCCACGTCGGGGTCGGCGGGCCGGGCTCGGCGGCCAGGCGTGCCTCCACGCGGCGGCGGTGCTCCGCCTCGTCGCCGCAGTGCACCTCGATCAGCCGCAGCGGGACGCCGGCACGCTCCGCGACGTCGTGCCACAGCCCTCGGGCGCTGGCGACCGGGTTGACCGCGTCGACCACCACGGGCAGCCCGAGACCGAGCTGCACCTCGGCCAGGGCGGCCACCGCCCCGTACGCGGCCATCCCCGCGGCGTCGCCGACGAGCCCCTGCCGGGCCAGCGCCCGCTCGACGGGGTCGACCGGCAGGACGGGGGCGGACAGGGCCGCGCCCAGCCGGGCCGCCAGGGTGCTCTTGCCCACCCCCGGCAGCCCGGCGAACGCCACCAGCACCGGCGTCACGGCACCAGGTGCCCGCGGACGTCCTCGGCGGCCTCGTCGCCGTACGACTCGGCCATCCGCTTGACGAAGAGGTCGCGGCGGACCTCGTACTCCTGGGTGCCGACGGTCTCCAGCACCAGGGTGGCGAGCAGGGAGCCGACCTGGGCGGCCCGCTCCAGCCCGAGGCCCCAGGAGAGCGCGGTGAAGAAGCCGGCGCGGAAGCCGTCGCCGACCCCGGTCGGGTCGACCGCGCGGATCTCCCGGGCGATCGGCACGTGGATCGGGTCGAAGTCCCGCCCGGCGATCTCCACGCCGTCCTTGCCCAGCGTGGTGACCCGCACCCTGACCCGGTCGAGCAGCTGCGCGTCGGTCAACCCGGCCTTGCTCTGCAGCAGCGACTTCTCGTAGTCGTTGGTCATCAGGTAGTCGGCGCCGTCGATCAGCCCGACGACGTCCTCGCCGGCCATCCGGGCGAGTTGCTGGGACGGGTCGGCGGCGAAGCGGTAGCCGCGGTCCCGGCACTCGGCGGAGTGCCGCAGCATCGCCTCGGGGTCGTTCGCGCCGACCAGGACCAGGTCCAGCCCGTCGAGCCGGCGAGCCACCGGCGCCAGCTCGATGTTGCGGGCCTCGCTCATCGCGCCGGCGTAGAACGAGGCGATCTGGCACATGTCGGTGTCCGTCGTGCAGACGAACCGGGCCGTGTGCGCCACCTCGCTCACGTGCACCGAGTCGCAGTCGACCCCGTGCCGCTCCAGCCACGAGCGGTAGTCGGCGAAGTCCGCGCCGACCGCGCCGACCAGCACCGGTCGCAGGCCGAGCTGCCCCATGCCGAAGGCGATGTTCGCCGCCACCCCGCCGCGCCGCAGCACCAGGTCGTCCACCAGGAAGGAGAGCGACACCTTGTGCAGCTGGTCGGCGAGCAACTGGTCGGCGAAGCGGCCGGGGAAGCTCATCAGGTGGTCGGTGGCGATCGAGCCGGTCACGGCGATCTTCATGTCAACCTCGGGGTCGGGAGCAGGGCGCCGGTCAGCCTACCGGCCCGGCCCACCCGGGATGTCCCGTCGGTCCGGGGCCGGTCACCTCCGCCGGTTGCGCGGCCGGGGCCGGACACGGCAGCGGGGCCGCCCCCGGAGGGACGGCCCCGCTGGTCGCGAGCGGAGGTCGGCTCAGCTGAACGAGTCGCCGCAGGCGCAGGAGTTGCCCGCGTTGGGGTTGTCGATGGTGAAGCCCTGGGCGTCGATGCGGTCGGCGAAGTCGATGGTGGCGCCGGCCAGGTAGGGGGCGCTCATCCGGTCGACGACGACCTCGACGCCGTCGAAGTCGGTGACGACGTCACCGTCGAGCGAGCGCTCGTCGAAGAAGAGCTGGTACCGCAGGCCGGAGCAGCCACCCGGCTGCACGGCGACCCGGAGCCGCAGGTCGTCGCGGCCCTCCTGCTCGATCAGGGCCTTGACCTTCTGCGCCGCGACGTCGGTGAGGACGACGGACGTGGGGGCCTTGGCCTCGGTCGACTCGGTCTGCGCTGGCGTGGTCACGTGAAATCTCCCTGCGCGGTTGGGTCCGGACGCACTGGCCAACATCTCGCGTCGCCCAGTCATTCCCGGTGTGGTCCGCTCCCGATGGTACGCCGCCACGGCCGGCGCCACCCGGCCGCCGTGACGTGGGCCGGCGGGTCACGGCGGCGACGCCGCCCCGGTCAGCGGCTCCACTGCCGGGCCAGGCGGGCGCCGAGCGCCCGCAGCCCCTCGGCCGGGCGCTCCAGCGCGGCGGCCAGCCCGCCGCGCTCCTCGCCCCCGAAGTGCTCGACCAGGCTGTACGCGTCGGTCACCCCCGCCGCGCCGGCCTCCCGTCGGCCGGTGCTGACCTGGCCGGCCAGCACCACGCAGGGCAGGCCCCGGTCCCGGGCCGCGCCGGCGACCCCGGCGACCACCTTGCCGCGCAGCGACTGGTGGTCGAACGAGCCCTCCCCGGTGATCACCAGGTCGACCGTGTCCAGCGCGGCGTCCAGCCCGATCGCGCCGGTCACCAGGCCGATGCCCGACTCGCAGTGCCCGCCGAGCGCCAGGACGGCCGCGCCGATGCCGCCGGCCGCGCCGCCGCCGGGCAGCGCGCCCAGCCGGTCGGGGCAGCCCGGCAGGTCGCGCTCCAGCACGGTCGCGAAGCGCTCCAGCGCGGCGTCGAGCAGCAGCACGGCGGCCCGGTCGGCGCCCTTCTGCGGGCCGAACACGCTGCTCGCCCCGTGCAGGCCGAGCAGCGGGTTGTCCACGTCGGTGGCGGCCACCAGGCGGGCCTCGCGCAGCCGGGGCGTCCCGTCGAGCGCGACCGTGGCGGCCAGCGCCGCGCCGCCGTACGGCAGGGCCCGGCCCGCCTCGTCGAGCGGGGTCACGCCGAGCGCGGTGAGCATCCCCGCGCCGCCGTCGTTGGTGCCGGAGCCACCCAGGCCGATCACCACCGTCCGGGCGCCGGCCTCCACGGCGGCGGCGACCAGCATCCCCAGCCCGTACGACGTGGTGGTCCCCGGGTCGCGCTCGGCGGGGGCGAGCAGGTGCAGGCCGCACGCCTGGGCGCTCTCCAGCCAGGCGGTCGCCCCGTCGTCGGTGAGCAGGATCTCACCGGTCACCGGGCGGCCCAGCGGGTCGACGGTCGGCACCGGCACCCGGCGGCCGCCGAACGCGTCGCCGAGCACGTCGAGGAAGCCGGGGCCGCCGTCGGAGAGGGGTCGGGCGAGCAGGTCGTCGCCCGGGGCCACCTCGTGCCAGCCGGCGGCCACGGCGTCGGCGACCTCCGGGGCCGAGAGGGTGCCGGCGAACTTGTCCGGGCAGAGCAGCACACGCATGCGCAGCAGTGTGGCAGGACACACCGGTGGCGGCTGCGCGCAGGCCGCCCTGTGGGACCATGGGGTACGTGACTTCGACCTGGGTGGAACCCTCCAACACCGCGACGGCACTGCTGCTGCTCGGCCGGGGCAGCGACCCCGCCACCGAGCGCGGCGTCGAGTGTCCGGGCGACCTGCCGGCGCCCAGCGACCCGGACCTGGTGGCCCGGGCGGCGGCGGCGAAGGCGGCGCTGGGCGACAGGGTCTTCGTGCTGGGGCACCACTACCAGCGCGACGAGGTGATCCAGTTCGCCGACGTGACGGGCGACTCGTTCAAGCTGGCCCGCGAGGCGGCGGCCCGCCCCGACGCGGAGTACATCGTCTTCTGCGGCGTGCACTTCATGGCCGAGAGCGCCGACATCCTCACCTCGGCCGCGCAGAAGGTCGTCCTGCCGGACCTGGCCGCCGGCTGCTCGATGGCGGACATGGCGGTGCTGTCGCAGGTCGAGACCGCCTGGGACGTGCTCACCGAGCTGGGCATCGCCGAGCAGACGGTCCCGGTGACCTACATGAACTCCTCGGCCGACATCAAGGGCTTCGTCGGCCGCAACGGGGGCGTGGTCTGCACCTCGTCGAACGCGAAGCGGGCGCTGGACTGGGCGTACCGGCAGGGCTCGAAGGTGCTCTTCCTGCCCGACCAGCACCTGGGCCGCAACACGGCGGTGCTGGAGATGGGCCTCTCGCTGGACGACTGCGTGCTCTACGACCCGCACAAACCGAACGGCGGCCTCACCCCGGAGCAGCTGCGCGACGCCAGGATGATCCTCTGGCGGGGGCACTGCTCGGTGCACGGCCGGTTCACCCTCGACAGCGTCAACGACGTGCGGGAGCGGGTGCCCGGGGTGAACGTGCTGGTCCACCCGGAGTGCCGGCACGAGGTGGTCAACGCCGCCGACCTCGTCGGCTCGACGGAATACATCATCAAGACCATCGAGGCGGCCCCGGCCGGCTCGGCGTGGGCCGTCGGCACCGAGCTGAACCTGGTGCGGCGCCTGGCGCTGGCCCATCCGGACAAGCAGATCATGTTCCTGGACAAGGCGGTCTGCTACTGCTCGACCATGAACCGGATCGACCTGCCCCACCTGGTCTGGGCCCTGGAGGAGCTGGTGGCCGGCCGGGTGGTGAACCAGATCACGGTCGATCCGGACACGGCGCACCACGCCCGGGTGGCGCTGGACCAGATGCTGGCCCTGCCCGGGGCGGACACCCCGCCGGCCACGACGAACTGATGACGCTCGGTAGCGCCACTGGTACGGAAATGGGCCTGATCACCGATTAGTGCCCTCCCGGACGATCTGACCGGGTCCATTTCCGTCACGGAGGGCTATGCTGCCGAGGCGAGGACTCACGCGGGCCGTTTCGACATGGCCGCATTCCGGGTAGCGATGACATCGCGGGCCCACCATCAACACGGCAGCACCGACGCGCTGGAGGTTGCGTTGACCGACGACGTCCTGGTCGTACACGGCGGCACTCCGCTTGAAGGGCGGATCCGCGTGCGCGGCGCGAAGAACCTGGTCTCGAAGGCGATGGTCGCCGCGCTGCTGGGCGACAGCCCGAGCCGACTGTTCGACGTGCCCAAGATCCGCGACGTCGAGGTGGTCCGCGGCCTGCTCGGCCTGCACGGCGTGAAGGTCACCGACGGCGAGGAGGACGGCGAGCTCGTCTTCGACCCGGCGAACGTGGAGAGCGCGAGCACGGACCAGATCAACGTGCACGCGGGCTCCAGCCGGATCCCGATCCTGTTCTGCGGGCCGCTGCTGCACCGCCTCGGCCACGCCTTCATCCCCGACCTGGGCGGCTGCCACATCGGGCCGCGCCCGATCGACTTCCACCTCCAGGCGCTGCGCGAGTTCGGGGCGACGGTCGAGAAGACCCCGGAGGGGCTGCACCTGTCGGCGCCGAACGGGCTGCACGGCACGAAGTTCTCGCTGCCGTACCCGAGCGTCGGGGCCACCGAGCAGGTGCTGCTCACGGCGGTGATGGCCGAGGGCGTCACCGAGCTGCGCAACGCGGCGGTGGAGCCGGAGATCATCGACCTGATCTGCGTCCTGCAGAAGATGGGCGCGATCATCAAGGTGCACACCGACCGGGTGATCGAGATCCAGGGCGTGCCGAGGCTGCACGGCTACACCCACCGGCCGATCCCCGACCGGATCGAGGCCGCGAGCTGGGCGGCGGCGGCGCTGGCGACCCGTGGCCACGTCGAGGTCCTCGGCGCGCAGCAGGCCGACATGATGACCTTCCTGAACGTCTTCCGCTCCGTCGGCGGCGAGTACGAGGTCACCGACGCCCGGCCGCCGAAGCTGGGCGATCCCGGCCAGGAGGGCGGCATCCGGTTCTGGCACCCGGGCGGCGAACTGAAGTCGGTGGCCCTGGAGACCGACGTGCACCCCGGCTTCATGACCGACTGGCAGCAGCCGCTGGTGGTGGCGCTCACCCAGGCCCGGGGCCTGTCCATCGTTCACGAGACGGTCTACGAGCAGCGACTGGGCTACACCGAGGCGCTGAACTCGATGGGCGCGAACATCCAGGTCTACCGGGACTGCCTGGGCGGCACCCCGTGCCGCTTCGGCCGGCGCAACTTCAAGCACTCCGCGGTGATCGCGGGGCCGAGCAAGCTGCACGCCGCCGACCTCGTCATCCCCGACCTGCGGGCCGGTTTCAGCCACCTGATCGCGGCGCTGGCCGCCGAGGGCACCTCCCGGGTCTACGGCGTAGACCTGATCAACCGGGGCTACGAGGACTTCGAGGCGAAGCTCGCCGACCTCGGCGCGCACGTCGAGCGTCCGTAACGTCGACCACTCCGACCGCGCCCGGTGCACCGCGATGTGCACCGGGCGCCGTCGTTTGGCTACCCTTTCCGCGTGCCGTCGCTGTTTCGCCGCAAGTCCACCGACCTCGTCGACGAGGCCGTCACCCCGGTGACCCCCGACGAGGAGTCCTCGACCGTCCAGCCCCGGGGCTACACCCCGAGCAAGAAGGAGCTGGGCAAGGTCACGCCGAAGCGGCCCGGCGCCGGTCGCCGGCCGGCCGGGGCCACCAAGCCGATGACCAAGGAGGAGCAGCGGGAGCGCAAGCGCCAGCTGCGGGCCGAGGCGGCGACGGAGTTCCGCCGCGAGGGCGGCCCCCGCGACCGGGGCCCCGAGCGGCTGCTGGCCCGCAACGTGGTGGACTCCCGGCGTACGGTCGGCACCTGGTTCTTCGGCGGCGCGCTGATCGTGCTGATCGGCTCGAACGCGGCGATGCCCCCGATCGTCCGTCTGGTCTCCAACATCCTCTGGGGCGCGCTCGCCCTGGGCGTGGTCGTCGACTCGTTCCTGATCTCGCGCAAGATCCGGAAGCTGGTCCGGGAGCGCTTCCCGAACACCGGGCAGCGGATGGGCTCGCTCTACCTCTACGCGATCATGAGGTCGATCACCTTCCGCCGGATGCGCGCGCCCGAGCCCCGGGTCAACATCGGCGACCCGGTCTGACCCGCCGCACGAACGGCCCCTTCCGCACCGCGGTGAGGGGCCGTCGTCGTTCGGCGGCGCCCGACACCTTCGCCGTGCTGGTGATGGAGCACCCCTGACCGGCTCAGCTCCCCCGGTAGAGCCGGGCCACGACGTCCTCGATGTCGGGCTCGACGATGGAGACGTCCCGCAGCGTGCCCAGCACGGCCAGCGCCGACACCACCTCCGCCACGCCCGCCGACTCCAGCGCGAACTCCAGTCGGCGCCCGTCGGCCGCCACCCGGTGCAGCGGCGCGCCGGCCAGCACCGGCGGCTCCGGCAGCGGGGCCTCCAGGTCGGCGACGAGCACGCGACGCGAGCCGTACCGCGCGTGCAGCGCCGCGATCGACCCGTCGTGCACCACCCGGCCGTGGTCGACGACCACCAGCCGGCGGCAGAGCCGCTCGATGTCGGCCAGGTCGTGCGTGGTGAGTACCAGCGTGGTGTCCCCCGCCCGGCCCAGCTCGCCGAGGAAGCCGCGGACGGCCTGCCTGCTCACCACGTCCAGGCCGATCGTGGGCTCGTCGAGGAAGAGCACCTCCGGGCCGTGCAGCAGGGCGGCCGTCAGCTCGCCGCGCATCCGCTGGCCGAGGGAGAGCTGCCGGACCGGGACGTCCAGGAAGGCGTCCAGGTCGAGCAGGCTCCGGCAGCGGCGCAGCCGGGCGGCGTGCGCGGCGGCCGGCACCCGGTAGACGTGCCGCAGCAGCGCGAACGACTCGCGCAGCGGCAGGTCCCACCAGAGCTGGGAGCGCTGGCCGAAGACCACGCCGACGCGCAGCGCGAGCCGGGTGCGCTGGGCGACGGGGCGCAGGCCGCAGACGCGTACCTCGCCGGCGGAGGGCGTCAGCACGCCGGTGAGCATCTTGAGCGTCGTCGACTTGCCGGCGCCGTTGGGCCCGATGTAGCCGAGCGTCTCGCCCCGCGGCACCCGCAGGTCGACCCCGTCGACGGCGGTGACCCGCCGCTTCTCCCGGCGCAGCCGGCCGGCGCGCACCCGGACGGTGAACTCCTTGCGCAGCCCGTCGGCCACGATGACGTCGTCGCTCACGACCCCGTACTCCGGTAGTGGCGGACCCCGGTGCGCCAGGCCGCCGCGGCCCCGGCGGCGGCGACCAGCGCGACGGCCGGCGCGGCCCAGCCGACCCAGGCCGGCAGGCCGAGCGGGTCGGCGCGGCCGAGCAGCGCCAGCGCCGGGTGGTAGCTGACGAAGGCGAAGCCCAGGCCGTACGCGAACACCGCGCGGAACCAGCCGCCGAAGACGGTGACGGGGTACGAGGTGAAGTCCCGGCCGCCGTAGGTGACCGAGTTCGCCAGTTCGCCCGAGTCGACCCACCAGAACGACACGGTGGCGGTGGCGACGAAGACGGCCCCGAAGAAGACGACGCCGGCCAGCGGGGCGACGACCACCAGCGCCGCCCGGGCGGGGGTCCACTCGATGCCGGCCGAACGGACCGCGACGACCAGCACGGCGAGCCCGAAGACGGCGCGGGACGCCTTGCGCAGCGGCAGGTCCATGAGCAGCAGCTGCGGCAGCGCGCCGAGCGGGCGGACCAGCACGGCGTCGAACAGCCCCGTGCGCACGTAGCGGGGCAGCCGCTCGATGTTGCCGACCAGCAGGTCGGCGGTGGCGAACGCGCAGGTCGACAGGCCGACGATCACCAGCGTCTCGCGGAGCGTGAAGCCGCCCAGCTCCCGGGTCACCCCGAAGATCACCAGCACGGTGAGCACGTCGAAGACGGTGGACCCGACGTTGCCCACCACGTCGATCACGAAGGAGGTCCGGTACGCCGTCTGCGACCGCGCCTGCGCCCCGAGCAGCGCCCGGTACGCGGCCAGCGCCCCGCCCGCGCGACCCGGCGCGGCCGCCCCGTCAGCCACCCTGCACCACCAGGCGGCGTTCGGCGCGGCGCTGCACCAGCCGGCAGGCGGCCAGGATCAGCGCCGCCCAGGCGAGCTGAAGACCGACCAGCCCGGCCTGGACGGCGGGCGGGTCCCGCTCGACGAGCACGTCGAGCGGCGTCTGCAGCAGGCCCGGGAAGGGGGTGCCCAGCCAGAGCGCGTGCTGGAGCCACTCCGGCAGGAAGCGCAGCGGGAAGTAGAGCCCGGCGAGCACGCCGGAGGCGAGGGTCCAGAGGATCATCGGGCCCCGGACGTCCTGCAACCAGTACGCGGTCGCGTTGACCAGGAACCGGCAGCCGAAGCAGAGCACCACGGCGACGACGGCGGAGAGCGCGAAGAGCGGCAGGGTGGACCAGCGGTGGGGCAGGTACACCTCGAAGAAGACCGGCCCGACCAGCACCGGCGGGAGCAGCCGGACCAGCGCGGCGTGGCCGGCCCGCCCCAGGTCGGCGGCGAGGTAGCTGGTCACCGGGTGCACCGGCCGGAGCAGGTCGGCGGCGACGTCGCCGGTGCGGATCCGGTCGGCCAGCTCCGTCCACCAGAGCAGGACGACGGCGAGCAGGCCCTGGCCCACCCAGACGAACGTGGCGAGCTGACCGCGGTCGTAGCCGGCCACCGTGCCGGCGGCGCCGGCCGCGGCGAGCAGCACGTAGCAGCGCAGGAAGCCGAAGACGGTGTTGGTGACGACACCCGCCACGGTCGCCTGCCGATACGTGGCGTAACGTCGGAAACCTGATCCGGCTATAGCCCTAAATGTCCGGAACCATGGGATAACGTTTGAGGTGGTGGGCGGTGCCACAGTGGCGGTGAGCGAGCCCACGCCGCTACCCTCCTTCCGCAGCCACGCCATGCCGGGACGGGCGACTCTACCGGCACGTGGGGCGCCCAGCGCGACAATTTCCAACGAGGTGACATCGCCGTGAGCGAGCGGACGCGAGCCGGCCACCGGGGCGCCGCCGTGAGCGGGCGGACGCGAGCCGGTGACCCCGGCGCGCCCGCTCACCGACGGTGCGCCGCGGCCGTTCCGCTCACCCGCCGTGGCGACAGGTCCTTCGGATGAGCCGCTACGCCGACCGGTGGCACGACTCCGCCGAGCCGTCCTGGATGGTCGAGCCGACCACCGAGTGGCAGCCGCAGTTCCCGGGCCAGCGCTACCCGGGCGACATCGGCGTCCAGTACGCCCCGCCGCCCGCGCCCCGGGGACGGGCGGCGGTCGTCGGCCGCGCCGAGGTGCCCCCGCTCGCCCCGACCCGGCCCGACGGCACCTACCTCGGCCGCTCCTGGGACGACGAGCCCGAGGGCCGGGCCGGTCGGCAGGACGGCTGGCACGGCCGGCAGGACGGCCCCGACGGCCGGCGGCGCGACGACGAGCCGTACCGCCGCCACGCGGAGCCGGCCTGGCCCGACGACCGGCAGCCGCCCCACCGGCAGGAGCCGCCGCACCGCAACGCGCGGGACGGCTACGACGGCTCCGGCCGGCCCGGCGCGGGCCGCCCCGTCGACCCCGCCCGCCCGCGCGACCACGCCGGCCACGACCGCTACGACCCCCGCCCGCTCCGGCACGAGCCGGCCGGGCGGGACCGCCCCGTCTCCCCCGCCGCCCGTTCCGAGCCGGGCTGGCTCCCCGAGCCGGGCGAGGACCCGCGCCGCCCCTCGGCTTACCAGCGGCCGGACCGCGACCACGGCCCCCGGCCCGAACCCGGCCGCGACGGCCGGTACGACGCCGCCCAGGACGGGCAGCCCCCACGCGGCCAGGGCCAGCGGCCCGAGCGCGACCACGATCGGCGCGCCGACCCGGGCCTCGACCGCCGGCCGGAGACCGGCGACGCCCACCGTACGGACGGGGGCACCCGCCGGCCCCGCTACCAGTGGGGCACGCCCGGCGAGCGCGTTCCCGACCAGTCGTGGGAGCGGCCCTCCGACGGGCGCGGGGTACGGGCCGCCGACGGGCCGTGGGAGCGCACCGCGTCGGGACAGTGGGAGCGGCGCGCGGAGCGGTCCGACGAGCGCGCCCCGGCCGGACGCGACCACGAACCGGGCGTACCCGCCGAGGGGTGGCAGCGGGCCGACCGGGCCCCGCACGGCCAGCCGTACGGCGGGGAGCGGCGGCAGCCGGAGCCGGACGAGCGGTGGCAGGCGCGCGAGGCCGCGGCGTACCCGCAGCGCCGCCCCCACGAGACCACCCGGCCCGAGGCGTACCGGGAACCCGAGGCGTACCGGGAGCCGCGCGCCCACCCGCAGCAGGACGGCAGGCTGCCCTGGCCGCCGCCCGGCCCGGTGCGGCCGGGCTTCGACCCGGCCGCCGCCCGCCGCCCCGAACCGCACCCCGAGGACCGGCGGCCGGCCGACCGCCCCCACCACGGCGGCCCTCGGGAGGCCGCCGTGCCGCCGGCCCAGCCCCGGCACGACGAACGACGCCCGTACCCACCTCCGGGTCGGGGTGTCGCCGGCAACGACCGCCCGACCTCCGGCGCACCCACCTCCGGCGCGCCGGTCTCGGGGCCGCCGGGCTTCGTCACCCCGCGTGCCGACGTTCCGGTCCCCGGCCGGCCGGTCTCCCCCGCCCCGTACCGGGACGCTCCGCCCGTCGACCGGCCCGCCACGACCGCTGCGCCTCGCGACCTGCCCGTGTCACCGGCCGGGCCCGTCGTCGGGCAGGTCTCGCCCGCCGGCCCCGTCCCGGGCCGCCCCGTGGCGCCGGCGAACCCGGCCGCCGGCCGCCCGGTCTCCCCGGCCGGCCCCGCCCCCGACCGACCCGTCTCCCCAGCCGGCCCGGCCGCCAGCCGACCCATCTCCCCAGCCGGCCCCGCCCCTGATCGCCCCATCTCCCCGGCCAGCCCTGACCTCGGCCGCCCCGTCTCACCCGCCGGCCCCGCCCCCGACCGACCCATCTCCCCAGCCGGCCCCGCCGCCAGCCGGCCCGTCTCACCCGCCGGCCCGTTCAGGGGGGACGCGGCGCCGCCCCCGCACCCGGCCGCCGCCCGACCCGTGCCGGCTGCGGGCGCGACCACCAGCCGGCCGGTGTCGCCAGCGGGCCCGACCGCCGGTCCACCCGTCGCACCGGCAGACGCGCTGAGCGGTGACGCGACACCGCCGCCGATCCCGACCACCGGTCGACCCGCCGCCCCACCGGAACCCGTCGGCGGACAGCCGGCCGCCCGGCCTCGGCCACCCGTGCCCACCGCCGAGGAGGGCTTCCGATCCGGCGGAGAGACGCCGCGCCCCGCTTCCGACGACGACGTGCCGGTCTCGACACCGCCCGCCGCCCGGCTGCGCCTGGAGTTCCTGCCGGCGCCGGAGGCCACGTCCAGCCCGGTGACCGGCGGCGGAAGGGACGTGGCTTTCGATGGACGCCCGGCCCCGGCGCGTCCCGCCCAGCCCGACGTTCCGGCGCCGCGCCCGGGCGCCGAACCCGTGGCCGGGAACCCGGCCGCCACGCCGCCCGTCGACCGCCCGGTGGCGAGGCCGGCCGTCGCGCCGGTGGACCGCGCTGCGGCGGACCCGTCCGAGGTACCCGCGCCGTCGATGTCGCTCGCGCCGGGCATGCCCCGGGTGTACGTCCCGCCGTCGCCGAGCGAAGCGCCGGCACCGGCGGCACCGCCCCGGCCCGAGCCGCCCGCCCCCAGCGGCCCGGACGCCTGGTTCCGCCCCTCCAAGCCGGTGACGCCGCCGGCCGGGTCGGCCGACGCCCGTCCCGCCGAGCCGCCGCCGGCCGAATCGGCCCAGGCCCGCCCCGCCGACCCGCCGGCGGCCGGGTCGGCCGACGCTCGTCGCGGCGACGCGCCGCCGGCCGGGTCGGCCCAGGCCCGTCCCGCCGACGCGGCGAATCCCTACCTCGATCCGCCGGTGCCGGAACCCGCGCAGGACGGTCACGCATCGGCCGAGCTCCGCCGCGACCGTCCCGCTGCTCAGACCGCGACC
Source organism: Micromonospora sp. NPDC004336 (assembly GCF_053602615.1). Lineage (NCBI taxonomy): Bacteria > Bacillati > Actinomycetota > Actinomycetes > Micromonosporales > Micromonosporaceae > Micromonospora > Micromonospora sp. NPDC004336. The sequence continues at coordinate 9,060 of NZ_JBSGDY010000006.1, read as the reverse complement.
GCACCAGCGCCGCCGGCGCCGGAATCGACGCCGGTCGGTGCAGCGATGTCCGGGCCGCCCGCCGGACCGGTTTCCGCGCCGCCCACGCCCGCGTCGGTCGCTCCCGCCCACCCGAGCGGTCCGGTCGCCACGGCGTCGACGGCGTTCACCGGCCCGTCGATTCCGGCAGCACCCGTCCCGCCCCGGCCGGCACCGCCGGCTCAGCCCGAACCGGTGCCCTCGGCGCAGCCCGAACCGGTGCCGAGCGCACTGTCGGCTCCGGGACCGTCCCCGTCGCCTCCCGTCGATGACCTCGCTGTCGCTGCTCGGAGCGGAGACTCGGACGGGCTTCCGGGCACGCCGGCCCCCGTGCCACCGGCCGTCGCGCCCGCTCCGCACGGGCCGCTGCATCCGGCTCCGGCGACCAGGACCGTGCCGAACGAGCCGGCCGCCGTGCCGCCGGACGCCGTGGCCGCCCCGGACGTGGCCGCCTCGGAGGAGCCGGTTTCCGCACCACTGGTCGGCGTGACCGCTCCGACCCCGGCCCCACCGGCCGCGTCGGGGTCGGTGCCGCCCGTCGCCCGTCCGGTCCCGCCACCGCCGATCGGGCCGGTGTCCGGCCCGGCACCGGAACATGTCGACGTCACCTCGACCGCGCCGGCCGACCTCCCGGCGGACCGTTCCGGACGCGCCGCCCCGGCGCACCCCCTGCCGACGCCTGCCCCGGACGCGCCCGCCGCACCGCCGTCCGACCCGGACCCGGCGGCCCCGTCCACCCTCGGCACCCGCACCGCGACCGCAGCCGAGCCCACCGGTGGAACACCATGGCTGTCACCGAGGCGTCTCGACCTCCATGACGTTCCACCCGAGGCGACGAGTCCGCCGCCGGTGTCCGCGCCAACCGCCAACCCGGCGCCGCTGGCACCCGAGCCAACCGCCGAGCCGCTGCCGTCGGTGTCCGTGCCGGCCGACGACGCGACGCCGCCGGTATCGGTGCCAACCGCCGAGCCGGTGCCGTCGGTGTCCGTGCCGGCCGACGACGCGGCGCCGCCGGTGCCCGTGCCACCGGCCGACCTGGGGGTCCCGTCGCCCGCACCGTCCGTTGCTGCGGACCGATCGGTCTTCGCGCCGCTCAACGGCGTGGCGGCGCAGGCACCGCCGACGTCGGCTCCCACGAGCACCGAGCCGTCGCCGGGACCGGTCGATCCGGGCGGCGTCGCCGCAGCGGGCGCCGACACCAGCGCACCCGCTGGTGCCGCCCCGGCCGCACCGGCCCCGACCGCGCCACCACCGGCTGCGTCCGAACCACCCGGCCGAGCGGTTTTCGCACCCACGGCCATGCCCACCGTGCAGCCCACCTCCGCGCCGCCCCCAGCCACCTCGGCGCGGACGGTAACCGTGCCGCCCGCCCCGCCTGCCTTCGCGCCGTCGGTGCCCGCGTCATCCGTTGCCGAGTCGGAGACGCCACCCCCGCCGCCCGTGTCGCCACCACCCGCCGCCGCACCAGCCGTTCCGGTGCCACCCACGTCCGCACCGCCCGCCCCGGCGGCACCTGTGGTCGCACCGCTCGCCGCCGCATCGGCCGACTCTGCGTCGCCCGTGTCCGGGCCACCGGCCGCCGCACCGGACACCACCGCAGCGGTCGCCTCGGCAGCACCCTCCGTGCTGGCAACCGTCCCCACGCCGCCCGTGTCGGCACCGCCAGCCCCCGCGCCGGACGTTCCGGCACCGCCGGCCTCCGCGCCGGACGTTCCGGCACCGCCGGCCCCCGCGCCGGACGTTCCGGCAACGCCGGCCCCGGCCGCGCCCGGGTCGTCGTCACCCACTCCCGCATCGGCCGTCCCGGCGCCGCCGGGGTCGGGAACGCCGGTCTGCGCACCACCCACCAACGCACCGGTCGCCCCGGCGGCACCCCCCGTGGCGGCAGCGCCCGCGCCCCCCGCCCCGGAGCCACCGACCTCCACGCCGGACGTTCCGGCACCACCGGCCCCGGCGGCGCCCGCTCCGCACGCGTCGGCCGTCTCCACGCCGCCGGCGGCGCCGGCTCCGCCGACCACCACGGAACAGCACCGACCAGTCACCACGCCCACCGACGAACGACGCGAACCGACCGCCGCGGAACAGCACCGACCGGTCACCACGCCCACCGACGAGCGGCGCGAACCGGCCACCACGGAACGACGCGAACCGGCCACCACGGAACGGCGCGAACCGGCCGGCGCGGAGCGGCGTGAGACGGTACGCGGCCCGGAGTCCCGCCGGCCGGAGACGCGGGACGCCGACCGGGCGGCTGCGCCGCGGCAGACGGACGAAACACCCCGGCCGACACAGGGTGACCCCGAGCAGGTGCTGGCGACCTACCGCTGGCGGCTCGACCCGGAGACCCTGCGGGAGGTGGTGGACGAGCCGGACGAGTTCCGTACGATCCGGCGACGCCTCACCGAGAAGCTGGGCGCAGCCGTCGACAACCGTTCGCGCGCCCGGCTGCTGAGCCTGCGGGCGGTGGTCTCCCGGCTGCTCGGCGAGCTGGACGACGCGCTCGCCGACGGCCGGCTCGCCCTCACGTACGCGGAGGCCACCGGCGAGCTGCGGCGCACGGCGGTGGCCCAGGCGCGGCTGGCGCACGTGCTGCGGTGGCGCGGTGAGTTCGCGGAGGCCGACCGGCTCTTCGCCGAGGCGAACTCGACCGAGCTGCCCGACCGGCTGCGCGCGGCGCTGCACGAGCACGCGGGGCGGTCCTGCTACGACCAGGGCCGGCTGATGGAGGCGTGCCACCACTTCGAGCGTGCCCTCGACCTGCGCGGCGACGGTGACCCGGAGCTTCAGGCACGGATCCGGCTCAGTCTGGACGCCGTCGCGGAGCGGGTGGCGGAGACGGGCTTCGGGCCGTACCCCCGCAGCCGGGAAGAGGTGCTGGAGCGCGACCGACCCCCGGTGCCGGCACGCGACGGCGACCTGTGGGGTTTCGCCGACCCGAACGGCGACATGGTCGTCGCGGCCGAGTACGCCGAGGCGCAGTCGTTCCGTGAGGGGCTGGCCTGGGTGCGGCGGCCGGAGACCGAGCGGTGGTCGCTGGTCGACCTCACCGGCGCCACCGTGCTGGAGCCGTCGTACCCGGTGGTCCGCCCGTTCACCGACGGGCTGGCCTGGGTCTCCGACGGCGCCTCCGGTTGGGTGGCGATCGACGCCGCCGGCGAGGTGATCGTGCCGCACGGCTTCGCGGACGTACGCCCGTTCCACCGTGGCGTGGCCGTGGTCCGGCGGGAGGGCTGGGGCGCGGTCGACACCAACGGCCGGATCGTGGTGCCCACCCGCTACCACGGCTTCGCCACCGTCCTGGCCGACGGCCGCTACGTCGACGGCTTCACCGACGAGGGCCTGGCCGTGGTGGACGTGGCCGGCCGGCGGGGCGTCGTGGACCGGACGGGCAAGGTGCTGGTGCCGCCCACCCATCCGGCGGTGGTCATCCACCCGGTCGCGTTCCTGGTCGACGACGGCACCGGGCACTGGGGAGCGCTCGACCGGCGGGGCGAGCCGCTGATCGACCCGGTGCACCGCGACCGCGACGAGGTCGTCGCCGAGATCGAGCGGCTGCTCGCCGACACCCATCCCGTGCTCTGAGCCGCGTCCCCGGCCGGTCATGATCGGTCGGAGTAGGGTCGGCGGCATGGAATTCCGTCACCTGGGCCGCTCCGGCCTGTTGGTCAGCGAGATCTCGTACGGCAACTGGATCACCCACGGCTCGCAGGTGGAGGAGGACGCGGCGTTCGCCTGCGTCCGGGCCGCCCTGGACGCCGGCATCACCACCTTCGACACGGCCGACGTGTACGCGGGCACCCGCGCCGAGGACGTGCTGGGTCGCGCGCTGGAGAGCGAGCGGCGCGAGGGGCTGGAGATCTTCACCAAGGTGTACTGGCCCACGGGCCCGGGCCGCAACGACCGGGGCCTGTCCCGCAAGCACATCATGGAGTCGATCAACGGCTCGCTGCGCCGGCTGCGCACCGACTACGTGGACCTCTACCAGGCCCACCGGTACGACTACAGCACGCCGCTGGAGGAGACGATGGAGGCGTTCGCCGACGTCGTGCACTCCGGCAAGGCGCTCTACATCGGCGTCTCCGAGTGGAAGGCGTCGCAGATCCGCGAGGCGCACCAGCTCGCCCGGGAGCTGCGCATCCCGCTGGTCTCCAACCAGCCGCAGTACTCGATGCTCTGGCGGGTCATCGAGTCCGAGGTGGTCCCGACCAGCGAGGAGCTGGGCGTCGGGCAGATCGTCTGGTCGCCGATCGCGCAGGGCGTGCTCTCCGGCAAGTACCTGCCGGGCCAGCCGCCGCCGGCCGGTTCCCGCGCCACCGACGAGAAGTCGGGTGCGGGCTTCATCGCGAAGTTCATGACCGACGACGTGCTGACGCGGGTGCAGCGGCTCAAGCCGCTCGCGGAGCAGGCCGGCCTGAGCATGGCGCAGCTCGCCATCGCCTGGGTGCTGCAGAACCCGAACGTCTCCTCGGCGATCGTCGGCGCGTCCCGCCCGGAGCAGGTGCACGACAACGTCAAGGCCGCCGGCGTGCGGCTCGACGCCGGCCTGCTCAAGGCGATCGACGAGATCATCGACCCGATCGTGGAGCGCGACCCGGCGCGGACCGAGTCCCCCGCCGAGCGCCCCTGACCCACCCCGGTTCCCGGCCGGCCCCCGCACGGGACCGGCCGGGGCCGCATCGGGACCGGCCGGGGCTGCGGGCTGCCGGGCCTGGCCGGAGCGGCGGCTGCCGGGCCTGGTCGGGGCGGCGGCTGCCGGGCCTGGTCCGGTCTGTCGGGGCCGGGGCCGCCGGGGAGGCTCCCGGGGAGTCAGCCCTGCCAGAAGCGGATCAGGTCCAGGCCCAGGGCGTAGAGCCACGGCGGCAGGCCGAGGAAGTCGCCCACGGCGAAGACCGCCCCGAAGAACCAGTCGCTGAGCCGCGGGTTCCACAGCAGCGCGAACAGCAGGATGAAGCCGAACGGGGCGAACAGGTCGTACATCCTGCGCCACTGCGCGTTCAGCCACGGCTGGATCATGTTGCCGCCGTCGAGGCCGGGCACCGGCAGCAGGTTGAGCACGCTGGCCGTGAGCTGGAGGAACGCCAGCAACGCCACGGCCGCCCAGAACTCCACCGGCCCGCCGCCGCCCGCGCCGAGGCGTACGGCGACCACCAGGACCAGCGTGAACAGCACGTTGGTGGCCGGGCCGGCGAGGCTGACCAGGGTGTGCCGCAGCCGCCCGGGGATGGCGTGCCGGTCCACCCAGACGGCCCCGCCGGGCAGGCCGATGCCGCCGAGCAGCACCACCAGCACCGGCAGCCCGATCGACAGCAGCGGGTGGCTGTACTTCAACGGGTTGAGCGTCAGGTAGCCGCGGTGCGCCACGCTGCGGTCGCCGGCCCGGAACGCCACGACCGCGTGGGCGTACTCGTGCAGGCAGAGCGACACCAGCCAGCCGGACACGACGAAGAGGAACACGTCGAGCCGTACGTTGCCGAAGCCGTTCCAGGTCAGCACGCCGCTGGTCACGAAGAGCGCGACCAGGGCCACGAAGACGGGACTGGGCCGGAACGCCGCCCGGGGCACGCCGAGCGTCAGCGGCTCGCTCCCCGGGCGGTCGCCGGCCATCACTCCGCCGGGGGCAGCAGGCTCATGCGGTACTCCACCCGGTCGTCCTCCACGAGCGCGACCGAGGTGACACCGGACGCCGCCAGCTCCCGCCAGGTCTGACCGATCCAGGACTCGGCGTCGGCCTGGCTGCCGAACGACTCCGCCGGACCGTCGACCGACGCGCCGTCCGCGCCCTCGTACCGCCAACTCCACGCCATGCCGCGTCTCCCCTCGCCGCTCCACCGTCCCCGCGACGGACTCCCGCAAGCGTAGTCGGCGGGGCACGGGGCGGCCCGACCTCCGTCCGGCGGACGCGGACCGCCCGGGCGGGACAGGGTTCCCGGCCCGCAGTCGGGGTATGGGCCTCCTGACGCGCGACGGGGCGGTCACGGACCGCAGATCGGGCCGAGGAGGCGACGATGGACGACGAACCGCTGCACGACAAGGACACCGAGGATCTGCGGCGAATAGCGGTCCGGGGCGGCATCGTGGGCGCGGAACGGATGGAGCGGGAGGACCTGCTGGACGCCCTCGTCGCCCGGCCCGGTGAGGGCGCCTGGCAGGAGGACCCGAAGCCGGCGGCGGTCAACCCCAACGACTTCCGGTACCAGGCGCCCCGCTAGGCCGCCGGGCGGCGGAGCACGTCCGGCCCACCCGGTACCGTGGCGCGGTGCTGACTGAAGGAGTTGTGCTCAGCGAGCGTTACCGGCTGGACGCGCGGGTGGGCACCGGCGGCATGGGCGCGGTCTGGCGGTGCACCGACCTGATGCTGGAGCGCGAGGTCGCGGTGAAGGTGCTGCTGCCGGCGCTGTCCGCCGACCCCGAGTTCACCACCCGCTTCCGGGCCGAGGCGCGGATGCTGGCGGCGCTGCGCCACCCGGGCGTGGTCGCGGTGCACGACGTCGGCCTGGCCGCCCTCGCCGACGGCGGCCCCCTGCACTACCTGGTGATGGAGTACGTCGACGGCCGCCCGCTGAGCTCCTGGCTGCGGCGCGCGGGGCGGCTGGATCCGGTCTCGACCATGTCGGTGTTGGCGCAGGCCGCCGACGCCCTGCACGCCGCCCACCTCGCCGGGATCGTGCACCGGGACGTGAAGCCGGGCAACCTGATGGTCAAGTCCGACGGCCGGGTGGTGCTGATGGACTTCGGCATCGCCCGGTCGGGCACGTCGGCGGCCATCACCGCCGCCAACGTGATGCTCGGCACCGCCTCCTACATGTCGCCGGAGCAGGCCGCCAACCAGCCGGTCACCCCGGCGGCGGACGTCTACGCGCTCGGCGCGGTGGCGTACTTCTGCCTGACCGGGCAGCCCCCCTTCGCCGGCGACAACCCGCTCCAGGTGGCGTTGCGGCACGTCAACGAGGCGCCGCCGCCGCTGCCGCCCGGCACCCCGCCGGCGGTCGTGGCGCTGGTGGAGCGGGCGATGGCGAAGCGCCCCGGGGACCGCTTCCCGGACGCGGCGGCGATGGCCGACGCCGCCGCCGGCGCGCGGGAGGCGACCCTGGCCGTGGTCCCCGACTCCGCCCGCCCGCCGTGGGCGATCGCCGGGCCGGGGCCCGCCGTGGAGGCGGGCCCGGCCGGCACCGGCGCCACGCCCGTGACGACCCCTTGGACGGGTCCGGGCGGCGCCCCCGCCACGCCGCCGGGCGGCACCGGCCCGCTCGCCCCGCCGGACCCCTGGGCGCCGCTGCCGCCCGTCACCCCCGTGTCGCGCCCCCCGGCCGCCGACGGCACGCGTCCCGCCGGAACCGGACAGCGGTCGTACCCCGCCGGCGCGCCGTATCCGACCACCGGGTCGCCGGTCCGGCCCGCCGGTCCGGGCTTTCCGGCCGCCGGCGCGTCGTTCCCGCCGGCCGGTGCGCCGCCCGTGCCCGGCGGCGCACCGCTGCCTCCCGGCGGCGGCCCGTTCGGCCACCCGGAGCCCGACACCGTGAGCGGCGCGTGGGGCTCGACGCCGCCGACCCGGGAGGACCCGGTCGGCTCCGGTCCGGTCCGGCGGCGCCGGGCGGCGCTGCTCGGCGCGGCGGCCACCGTCTTCGTGGTGCTGGCCGGGGTGGTGGGCGTGACGGCGCTCTTCTCCGGCGGCGGCCCCGACGGGGGCGACGTGCCGGCGGCGCTGACCGGCGGGACGGCGGAGCAGTCGGCCGCCCCGGCGGGCGGCGAGGGCACGGGCGAGTTCCGCAACCAGACCTCGCCTGCCGCCACCCGCTCGGCGGCCCCGTCGGCGTCCGTCGCCCCGTCGGCCTCGCCGTCCGGTCCCGCCCCCACACCGGGGGGCGACGGCGGCGAGCCCAGCGCCAGCTCGTCGGCGCGACCCGCTTCCAGCCCGACGACCAGCCAGCCGTCGAAGCCGAACCCGTACACGCCGGTCCAGGCGTGCGGCACCGGCTACAAGGTGATCGACTCGGCCACGCTGACCGCCTCGGGCGTCCGCAAGGGCAAGGTCTACCTGCTCTACCACGGCGGCACGGGCGCCAACTGCGTGGTGACGATGAAGGAGTCCGCCGTGGGCACGGCGACCGCCGCCTCGGCCTGGCTGGAGGTGCGGGGGCGGGCGCGCAGCACCGACAGCGGGTCGTTCGCGTACTACGCCGGGCCGGTGCGGGCCAAGGCCGCGGGGGTCTGCGTGAAGTGGGGCGGGTCGACCGGCGGGGCCAGCTACGGCAGCGGCTTCGAGCACTGCGGCTGAGCCCGGCCGCCCGCTCGCCCGTCGCGGGCCGCCCGTGCCGCGCACCTCCGGGGGCCGCGCGCCGGGCGCTGGCTCTAAAGTACGGGCATGTCCGTTGACGGGTGGAACACGGTCCTGGTGCTCGGCGGTATCCGGTCCGGGAAGTCGGAGTTCGCCGAGTCCCTGGTCGCCGAGGCGCCGACGGTGCGCTACGTGGCCACCGCGGCCGACGCGCCCGCCGACGACGCGGAGTGGGCGGCCCGGCTGGCGGCACACCGCGCCCGCCGGCCGGAGACGTGGACGACCGAGGAGACCGCGGCCGACCCGCGTCGGCTGGCGGACGTGATCGCCTCCGCCGGCCCGAACGAGACGCTGCTCGTCGACGACCTCGGCGGTTGGGTGACGGTGCTGCTCGATCCGGCCCACCAGCCGGCCGACGACACCGCCACCATCGCCGAGCTGGCGGCGGCCGTGCGCGCCTGCGCGGCGCGCCTGGTGCTGGTCAGCCCCGAGGTGGGGCTCTCCCTGGTGCCGACCACCCCGCTCGGCAGGGCGTTCACCGACGCGCTCGGCGCGGCCAACCGGGCGGTCGCCGACGCCTGCGACGCGGTGGTGCTGGTGGTCGCCGGCCAGGCGGCGTGGCTGAAGCCGGGCGCGGCGCGGCCGGGCGTCGTCCCGGCCCAGGCGGGGCCGACCCCCCGCGCCCCCGCGGGCGGGCGCGCGGGCGCCCCCACCCGGGCACCGGGCGCGGGCGCCCCGCCCCCCCCGACCGCCCTGGCGCCCCCCCC
>NZ_JBSGDY010000005.1:0-93870 GCF_053602615.1 Micromonospora sp. NPDC004336 | reverse complement strand
GGCCGGCCGTGGGCGGAACCGGCCGGACCACGGGCCGGCACCGGCGCGCGAGTCCGGGGGCGGATCCCGGGGATTGTCGCGCTGGCCGGGCTGCTGGCGGCGGTGTGCTGGTGGCAGCCCCCGGTGCCCCCCGCCGACCTGCGCAGCGTCGACGACCCGACCGGCCGGGCCGCCTACTTCGCGCCGCTGCGGGAATTCCTCGACGGCCAGCGGCTCACCGGCCGGGTGGAGGTCCCGCCGACCCGCAACTACCGGGAGGCGGCGGCGCTGGGCGAGGTGCCGCTGGCCCGGGGCTGGCTGCGGCAGGCCGACATCGACCGCAACCCGCTCTTCTTCACCACCGTCCCGGGCGCGGCCGGCACCGGGGTGCCGCTGACCGCCGCGAGCTACCGGGACTGGCTGCACGACAACGCGGTGCAGTTCGTCGCGGTGCCGGACGCCCCGCTGTCCTGGGTGGGGCGGGCCGAGGCCGAGCTGGTCGCGGGCGGGTTGGCGTACCTGACGCCCGTCTGGTCCGGCCCGCACTGGCGGGTCTGGGCAGTGGTCGACCCGACGCCCGTCGTCGGCGCGCCGGCCGAGCCCGTCGCGCAGGACGGCGCGTCGGTGACCTTCCGGACCGCGTCCGCCGCCACGGTGCCGGTCCGGGTCCGGCACAGCCGCTGGCTGACCGCGTCGGGCGGCGCCACGGTCGCCGCCGACGGCGACTGGACGGCGGTGACCGTGCCGCGCGCCGGCACGTACCGGCTCGGTAGCTGACCCCACGCCGCGCCGACGACCCGCAGTTTGCCGAACCGGCAAGGTTTCTTGCCGCCCGCTACCGGCGGGGCGCACGATGGCGAACAGGCAGGGGCGCCGCCCACGGGGTGGGTCGCCCCCGGCGGACCAGGAGGGATGGCACCGTGCACCACCACGGGACGGCCGGCGAGCACCGGCACGAGGACGCGACGGCGACGGGCATGGCCGACGAGGGGCGGCACCGCGACGTCGACGACGAGACCGCACGATTCTGGGAGGAGCTCTACGCGCAGCGCGAGAGGTTCTGGAGCGGGCGGGCGAACCCCGTCCTGGCCGACGTCGCCGGGTCGCTGACGCCGGGCAGCGTGCTGGACCTGGGCTGCGGCGAGGGCGGCGACGCGATCTGGCTGGCCGGGCGGGGCTGGCGGGTGACGGCCGTCGACGTCGCCCAGACCGCCCTCGACCGGGCGTCGGCGGCAGCCACCGAGGCCGGGGTGGCGTCCCGCATCGAGTTCCGGCGGCACGACCTCACCCGGACCTTCCCGCCGGGCGAGTTCGACCTGGTGTCCGCGCAGTTCCTCCAGTCGCCGCTGGAGTTCCCGCGCGCCGAGGTGCTGCGCTCGGCGGCCCGGGCGGTGGCCCCCGGCGGCCGGCTGCTCGTCGTCGAGCACGGCGAGGTCCCGCCGTGGGGGCGCCACGACCACCACGCGCGCTTCCCCACCCCGCAGGAGACGCTCGCGGAGCTCGACCTCGACCCCGACCGGTGGGTCACCGAACGGCTCGACGCCCCGCGCCGGCAGGCCACCGGCCCGGACGGCCAGGTCGGCACCCTCGTCGACCACGTGGTACTGGTCCGCCGCGAGCGCTGACGCCGGGCGGCGTCGACGCGTCGACGGCGACGGCGACGGCCGGCGTCAGGCGTCGAGCACGCGTTCCATCGCCGCCCGGGAGCGGCGGCAGGTGCGCAGGTATTCGTCGAGGAACTCGCCGGGGTCGTCGCGGCCGAGCAGCCGGACCACCCCGGCCAGCTCGACGCCGTGCCGGGGCAGCTGGTCGCCCGCCCGGCCCCGCACCAGCATCAGCGCGTTACGGACCTGCGCGGCCAGCGTCCAGCCGGCCGCCATCTCGGTGGCGTCCGTCGGGTCGACCAGCTCCGCGTCCCGGGCCGCCGCGAGGGCGTCGAGCGTACGCGTGCCGCGCAGCGCCGGGATCGCCCCGGCGTGCCGAAGCTGGAGCAGTTGCACCGCCCACTCGACGTCCGCGAGGCCGCCCCGCCCCAGCTTGGTGTGGGTGGCCGGGTCGGCGCCCCGGGGCAGCCGCTCGTGTTCCACCCGCGCCTTGATCCGGCGGATCTCCACCACCTGCTCGCGGGTCAGCCCGTCGGCCGGGTAGCGGACCGGGTCGATCATCGCCTCGAACTCCGCGCCCAGGTCGGCGTCACCGCAGACGAACCGGGCGCGCAGCAGCGCCTGTGCCTCCCACACCCTGGACCAGCGGGCGTAGTACTGCGCGTACGCGGCGAGGCTGCGCACCAGCGGCCCCTGCCGGCCCTCCGGGCGCAGGTCGGCGTCCACGCCCAGCGGCGGGTCGGGCGCGGGCATGCCCAGCAGCCGGCGCAGCTCCTCGGCGACCGCGTGGGCGGCGGCGCTGGCCGCGCTCTCGCCGGCACCGGCCGGGGGGTCGTAGACGAAGAGCACGTCGGCGTCGGAGAGGTAGTTCGACTCGTACCCGCCGAGCCGGCCCATGCCGATCACGGCGAAGCGCAGCCCCGGCATCGGCGGTTGGGTCGCCCGGGCGGCCCGCAGCGCGGCGGCCAGCGTGGCGTCGGTGACGTCCGCCAGGGCGGTGCCGACGGCCGTCACGTCGGCGAGCCCCAGCGCGGCCCGCCCGCCGTCGGGGCGGGGCGGCGACGGGGCCAGCGAGCCGGCCCGGCTCAGCAGGTCGGCGCAGGAGATCCGGACCAGTTCCCGGCGGCGCATCGCGCGGATCGCCCGGGTGGCCTCGACGGGATCCGCGTGCCGGGCCGCCGCGGCGGCGAAGCCCTCGCAGAGCACCTCCCTCGGCCGGGGGGTCAGCTCGCTCTCCTCCGCCAGCAGCCGCAGCGCCTCCGGCTCGCGGGCCAGCAGGTCGGCGGCGTACCGGGAGGAGGAGAGCACCCGGGCCAACCGGCGGGCCACCGGCCCGGAGTCGCGCAGCAGGCGCAGGTACCAGGGCGTGCTGCCGAGCTTGTCGGAGACCTGCCGGTAGTTGAGCAGGCCCCGGTCCGGCTCGGGGGCGTCGGCGAACTCGCTGAGCAGCACCGGCAGCAGGGTGCGCTGGATGGCGGCGGTGCGGCTCACCCCGCCGGTGAGGGCCTGGAGGTGGCGCAGCGCCCCGGCGGGATCGCCGAAGCCGAGGATCTCCAGCCGGTGCCGGGCCGCCTCCGGGGTCAGCCGCAGCCCGTCGGCCGGCACCCGGGCCACCGACTCCAGCAGCGGCCGGTAGAGCAGCTTGGCGTGCAGCCGGCGTACCTCGGCGGCGTGGGTGACCCACTCGGCGCGGAACTCCTCGACGGCGCTGCGCCCCCGCGTGGCCACGTGGCCCAGCGCGGCGGCCAGCCAGCGCAGCGCGGCCGGCTCGGTCGGCACGGTGTGGGTGCGGCGCAGCCCCTGGAGCTGGAGACGGTGCTCGACGCCGCGCAGGAAACGGTAGCCGCGCAGCAGCGCCTCGCCGTCGGCGCGCCCGACGTAGCCGCCGGCGACCAGGGCGCGCAGCGCCGGGATGGTGCCGGGCGTCCGCAGCGACTCGTCCCCCCGGCCGTGCACCAGCTGCAGCAGCTGGACGGCGAACTCGATGTCGCGCAGCCCGCCCGGCCCGCGCTTGATCTCGCGCTCCAGCTCCTTCGGGGGGATGTTGTCGATGATCTTGCGCCGCATGGCGCGGACGTCCTCGACCGCCTCGGGACGCTCGGCGGCCCGCCACACCAGCGGGGCGAGCTGGTCGATCCACTCGCGGCCCAGCGCCAGGTCGCCGGCCGCCGGCCGCGCCTTGAGCAGCGCCTGGAACTCCCAGGTGCGCGCCCAGCGTCGGTAGTAGGCGAGGTGGCTGGCGAGCGTCCGCACCAGCGGGCCACGGTTGCCCTCGGGCCGCAGGGCGGCGTCGACCGGCCAGGCAACCAGGCCGCAGACGTGGATCAGCCGGGTGGCGACCGTCGTGGCGGCGGCGAGGTCGTCGTCCTCGGCGGCCACGAAGATGACGTCCACGTCGGAGACGTAGTTCAGTTCGAGGCCGCCGCACTTGCCCATCGCCACGACCGCCAGCCGGGGCCGTGGGGTGCCCTCCGGCAGCTCGCTTACCGCGATCTCGTACGCCGCCGACAGGGTCGCGTCGGCCAGCGCGGAGAGCGTCGCCATCGTCTGCTCCAGGCCCCGGCCGCCGGTCAGGTCGGCCGCCGCGATCCGCAGCAGCGCCAGCCGGTACGCCCTGCGCAGCACCGCGATCGGCTGGCCGTCGCCGGACAGGTCGAGCCGCCCCTCGGCGGTCGGGGCGAGCCCGTCCGGGGCGGTCCGCAGCGCGGGCCACTGGTCGGGATTGGCGACCAGGTGGTCGCCGAGCGCGGAGGACGCGCCGAGGACGGCGATCAGCCGGCGGCGCAGCCCCGGATCGCCGACGAGCGCGGCCAGCAGCGCCGACGCTGCGGCGGCGTCCGGGCCGGCGGCCCGGCGCTCGGCCTCGACGATGCGGTGCAGCTGGCGCAGCGCCAGGTCCGGGTCGGCGGCGCGGGAGAGCGCGGCCAGCAGCTCCGCCGCGTGGTCGCCGGTCGGCTCCTGCACGTCCGGCCGCCACAGGCCCAGCCCGTCCGGGCCGAGCAGGTCGGCGGCGCGGGTGGCGCGGTCGCCGTCGGTGCCGAACCCGTAGCGGGCGAGCCGGCCCGCGGCGCTGGTCGGCCGGCCCATCACTGCCCGAGCAGCGGCAGGCTGCGGCGGGGGGACTCGTCGCCCAGCTCGCCGAGGGCCAGCGCGGCGAACCGGGCGGCGAACGGCTGCCAGACCTCCTCGACGTCGACCATCACCGCGTGGCAGGCCGCCACCACCAGGTCAGGATCGTGTCCCAGCTCGGCCAGGACGGTCGAGTCGGTGGCCCAGTCGGTGATCATCGCGGTGTCGCACTCGATGTGGAACTGGAGCCCCCAGGCCCGGTCGCCGAGGCGGAACGCCTGGTGCGGATAGCGCGTGGAGGCGGCCAGCAGGGTGGCGCCCCGGGGCAGCTCGGTGATCTCGTCGGAGTGCCACTGGAGCACGTCGGGCATCAGCGGGACGTAGCGGAACAGCGGGTCGGTGTCGGCGGCGTCCCGCTTGCCGACCAGGCCGGGCCCGATCTCCGGCCCGGACGGGCTGCGCTCGACCCGACCGGCGTGCGCGGTCGCCAGCAGCTGCGCGCCCAGGCAGATGCCCAGGGTGGGCACCCGGTGCCGGACGGCCTTGCGCAGCAGCCCCTCGAGGGCGGGGAACCAGGGCGCACCGGGCGAGCCGTCGGCCAGCGGGTAGGTCTGCTGCTCGCCGCCGAGCACCACCAGCGCGGAGTATCCCTCCAGGTCGGCGGGGAGTTCGTCGCCGGCGTGCGGGCGTACGACCCACAGGTCGAGGCCCGCCTCGGTCAGCCACTCGCCGAGCCGGCGGACGTCGTCGGTCGGGTCGTTCTCGATCACCAACGCGGTAGCCACGACGTCGAGGCTAGCCGGTGACCCCGACGCCCCCCGGAACGCCTCCACCGCGCGGCGGTGCCCACGCCGGCCGGGTCGTCCCGGCGGACACGCGACACGCCGGGCGCGGCGGCACGCCGGCCCACGCGGCACGCCGGCCACGGCATGCGCGGTCGGGTCGGCGGGCGCGCGGCGTCGGGTCAGCGGGCGCGTAGCGCGTCGAGCATCCGGGCGAGGGCGGCGCGGGTGTCGTCCAGGGCGGCCGGGTCGGTCGAGCGGGCGAGCCAGAGCGCCGCCTCGTTCATCGCCCCGGACAGCAGGTGGGTCAGCGGCGCGACCGGTTGCGGCGCGATCAGCCCCCGCTCCACCAGCAGGCTCAGCTCCTCGGCCAGGTGCCGCCCCGAGGCGGCCTCGTCGAGCGCGCGCCACTCGGCCCAGCCGAGCACGGCGGGGCCGTCGACCAGCATGATCTGCTGGATCTCCGGGTCGGTGCTCGCGGTCAGGAACGCCTGGCAGCCCGCCGTGAACCGGGCCCAGGGGTCGGGCTGGGCGTCGGCGGTCGCGGCGACCCGTCGCGCCACGTCCTGCTGCGCCTCGGCCAGCACGGCCCGGAACAGCTCGGCCTTGCTGGCGAAGTGGTGGTAGAGCGCCCCCTTGGTGACCCCGGCGACGCGCACGATCTCGGCCAGGCCGACCGCCGCGTACCCCCGGGTGGCGAACAGCCGGCGGCTCTCGTCCAGCAGCGTCCGCCGGGTCTGCTCCCGCTGCCGCGCGCGGATGCCCTCGGTCATCGCGTCCCCTCCGTTGACATACCGACGGTATGCGAACTACGGTTTTCGCATACCGATGGTACGCGAAAGGATCCACCGTGAATCTGACCAGTTTCTACCCGGTCGTCTGCACGTCCCGGCTCGGCGAGTCCCACGAGTTCTACCGGCGCTTCCTCGGCTTCGAGACGACCTTCGAGGCCGACTGGTACGTGAGCCTGCGGCGGCCGGGACCACCGGCGTACGAGCTGGCGCTGCTCGACCACCGGCACCCGACGCTGCCGGAGGCGTACCGGGCCCCGGTGCGGGGCCTGCTGCTCAACCTGGAGGTGACCGACGTCGACGCCGAGTGGGAGCGGCTCGTCGTCCACGGCGGGCTGCGCGCCGAACTCGCGCTGCGCGACGAGGACTTCGGGCAGCGGCACTTCATCGTCGCCGCCCCGGACGGCGTCCTGATCGACGTCATCACGCCCATCCCGCCGTCGGCGGCGTACGCCGAGCGGTATCTCGACGGCTGAACCACCGCGGCCGTCCCCGAGACCGACCGACGCGGTCGGCGCCGGCCCCGCGCGCACGCCACCGGACCCGGGGTGCGCGCGGTCAGCCGACGCGGGCGGCGATGGCCCGCGCGCACGCCATGGACTCGGTGTGCGTGGTGTCCACCTCCAGGTCGTAGGAGACCCCCTCGTGCACCAGGTCCGCCTGGGACGCGGCCATCCCGGGCGCCCGGTCGCCTCGGGCGATCTCGCGGCCGGCGGCGACGGCGCTGTCGCACCTGACCCCGACCCACAGCGCGGGCACCCCGTCCAGGGCCTCACGCCACCGCCGCTGGGACGCCGCGCCGCCGAGGAAGACGTCGTCGACGACGATCCTGGCCCCGGCCCGGGCCATCGCGGCGACACCCAGCGTCCAGGCCGCCTCCAGCGCCCGGAAGTCCGCCCCGACGCTTACCTCGCCGTCCGCCGCGATCTCGATCCCCCCGTCCCCGGCCTGCATCCTGGCGGGCAGGGCGTCGACGAACGAGTCGCAGCCGAACGCCAGCCACGGATCCGGCAGGACGGCCTGCAGGCACCGGACGATCCCGGACTTCCCCGAGCTGGAACCACCGTTGATGATGATCATCTGAGCCGCCATCGCGCCATGGTAGGGCGCGTGCCGCGCGGCACGAAACGGTAATCGGGCACCGTCGCTCCGCCGCACGGCCCGTGCCGGCGCCGGGCATTGCAGCTAGGCTCTGCCGCTGTGTCCGACCGCACCGCGCCCGAGCAGCCAGCCGTCCTCCGACCGCCGGCGCTGCGCCCCGGCGACACGGTGATGCTGGTGTCCCCGTCGGGGCCGACCCGTCCGGAGCGGGTGGCGCGGGGCGTCGAGCTGCTCACCGGCTGGGGCCTGCGGCCGGTGCTGGCGCCGAACGCGTACGCCCGGCAGGGCTATCTCGCCGGGGCGGACGAGCTGCGGGCCGCCGACCTGAACGCCGCGTTCGCCGATCCCGAGGTGCGCGGGGTGATCTGCACCCGGGGCGGCTACGGCGCGCAGCGGATCGTCGACGCCATCGACATGGCCGCCGTACGCCGGGACCCGAAGGTGGTCGCCGGCTTCTCCGACATCACCGCGTTGCAGTTCGCGCTGTGGCGGGGCGCCCGGCTGGCGGGCGTGCACGGGCCCGGGGCGGCCTGGCTGGACGAGCGCACGCCGCTGCGCTCCGCGGAGTCGTTGCACGCCGCCCTGACGACCACCGAGCCGGTGACGGTCACCGCCGTCGCCGAGGAGGAGACCTTCCCGGTGCGCGTACCGGGACGGGCGACCGGCCCGCTGCTCGGCGGCAACCTCTGCCTGATCGTGGCGTCGCTGGGCACCCCGGACATGCCGGACCTGACCGGGGCGGTCCTGCTCGTGGAGGACGTGCAGGAGCCGCCCTACAAGGTGGACCGGATGCTCACCCAGCTCCGGCGGGCCGGTGCGCTGGACGGGCTGGCCGGCGTGGCGGTGGGCCAGTTCACCGGCTGCGCCGACGGCTGGTCGGTCACCGTCGCCGACGTGCTCGCCGAGCGCCTCGGCGACCTCGGCGTCCCGGTCCTCGGTGGCCTGCCGATCGGCCACGGCGTCGGCCAGCTCACCGTCCCGGTCGGCACCGAGGCCACCCTCGACACCGGCACCGCCACCCTCACGGTCGCCCCCGCCGTCCGCTGACCCGCCCACCCCGCCGATCAGGGGGTCAGGTGGGCCAGGGCGCCGGTCTCCAGGGCGGCCCAGACCGTGCGGTCGGGGGCGACCGTGAGCCCGTGGGGCTCGGCGCCCGGGGTCGGGAGGTCGTGGGTGGTGATCGTGCCGTCCGGGGTGACGTGGCCGATCCGGTTGCCGCCCCACTCCGTGTACCAGCAGCCGCCGCCGGGGTCCGCGACGATCGCGTGCGGCCGGGCGGCCCGGTCCGGCAGCGGGTACTCGTCGATCCGCCCGTCCGGGGTGATCCGGCCGAGCTGACCCGCGCCGATCTCGACGAACCAGAGCGCGCCGTCCACGCCGGCGGTGATGCCGACCGGGCCGGCCCCCTCGGTCGGCAGCGGGTGCAGCGTCACCGCGCCGTCCATGCCGATCCGGCCGACCGCGTTCGCCTGGTTGAGCGTGAACCAGACGGCCTCGTCCGGGCCGGCGGCGACCATCGAGGGGAAGCCGCCGCTCACCGGCAGCGGAAACCGCGTCACCTGCCCGTCGACGGTGACCCGGCCGATCGCGTCGGCGCTCATCGCCGCGTACCAGAGGGCGCCGTCGGGACCGGCGGCGATGCCGCACGGGCCGGTCCCCGCCGGGAGCGCGACGGCGCTCTGCTCCCCGTCGGTGGTGATCCGGCCGATCCGGTCGTCGCCGGAGCGGGTGAACCAGAGCGCGCCGTCGGGCCCCGCGGTGATGATCAGCGGCCGGCTGTCGGCCGCCACCGGCCAGGTCCGCAGCTCGCCGTCGGCCCCCACCCGGGCGATCTCGCCGGCGTGGACCAGCGTCAGCCACAGCGCGCCGTCGGGGCCGACCGTGATGGCGTACGGGCCGCTGCCGGCACCGGTCAGCGGGACTTCCCGGATCTTCGCGGAGGTCGTCAAGAGGGTCACCTTCCGTCACCTGTTCCGCCCCGGTGGGGCCGTGCCGATCGTCCATCCTCCCCACCGGCGCGCGCCGAGGCAACCCGTTTGTCCGGTCGGGGCGGCCGGATTGCCAGCTCGCTGACAGGCTCGCCACGGCTTCCCCCCAGCCCGACTGGTCACCGTCGGTGAGGTCATCGCACCACCCACCAACCGGATGGAGGACGACATGTCCCGCACGATGAGGAAGAAGCACCTGCTGGCCGGGCTGGCCGCGGCCGGCGTACTCGGCGTGGGCGTCGCGGCCCCGACGGTCGCGTTCGCCGCGGACGGCGCCGCCCCGGCGTCGAGCGCCGGCACCACCGAGGACGGCGACCGCCGGCAGCAGCGGGCCGACCGGCAGGCGGAGTTCGCCGAGAAGCTGGCCACGGAGCTGGGCGTCGACACCGACAAGGTCACGGCCGCGTTGGAGAAGCTGCGCGAGGAGCGCAAGCCGGCCGACCGGCCCGGAAAGGGCGACAAGGGCGACCGGCCCGACAGGGGCGACTCCGCCGACCGGCAGGCCGCGCTGAAGGAGCGCCTGGCGCAGGCCGTCGAGGACGGCAAGCTCACCCAGGAGCAGGCGGACGCCGTCAGCGCGGCCGCCGAGGCCGGCGTCCTCCCCGGCCCGGGCGGTCGCGGCGGGCACGGCGGCCCGGCCGGCAGGTGACCGCCCGCCGTCCGCCCCGGCACCCAGGCCGGGGCGGACGGCGACCCGGCGAACCCGGGCGGAGCGGACGCCGACCCGGCGAACCCGACCGGAGCGGACGCCGACCCGGCGCCCCGGGCGACGCGGACGCCGACCCGGCGAACCCGGACGACGCGGACGACGACCCGGCGCCAGGTCGGGCGGTGGATCCGGCCGGGGCGGACGGCGACCCGGGTCAGGCCCCGGGCGGGCTGTAGACGCCGATGAGGTTGCCGGCCGGGTCGTGCAGGTGCGCGAAGGTGAGCCCGTTGTGGTTCTTCGTCGCCGGCACCAGCACCCGGCCACCCGCCGCCTCCGTCTGCCGGCAGGTCCGCGCCACGTCGGCCACCTGCACGTAGAACACCGCGTAGTTCGCGCCCGCCTCGCGGACCTCGCGGATCCCGCCCTGGATGGAGCCCTCCGGCCCCGGCCCGACCACCTGGTAGGGCTCCTCGGGCGTGCCCTGCTCGTCGTACGCCCAGCCGAACAGCTCGGTGTAGAACCGCCTGGTCTCCTCCGGCCGGTCGGTGCCGACCTCGAACCAGTTGACCCCGTTGGTGATCGCGGACATCTGTCGCCTCCCGTTCGCGCGCCGGCCCCCTCGGCCGGCGCCGTCGGGAATGAGCCTCGGCCCCGCCCGCGACACCGTCCTGTCGGTGTTTCGCGACAGGTTCGGGCTTTCCCCGCCGGGCGGGCGGAGGGAGCGCCGGCGTGGCCGAGCGCGTCGGGCACGTCGGTGCCTCCTCCCACGCGAGCGTCCGAACGGGACGGCATGCCGCGCGGCTGACGGCCGGTGCCGTCCCGCCTCAGACCAGGCTGAGCCGGCGGATGCGCTCCCGGGGGATGTCGAGGTCGTCGACCGCCAGCTCCCGCTCCGGCACCCGCTCGCCGAGGGCGTTGACCGAGCTGATCCGGTCGGTGCGGAAGGCCCGGATGCCGCCGCGCAGCCGGCACCAGGCCAGCAGGTACCAGTGCCGGGAGTTGCCGAGGTAGCCCAACGGTTCGACGTCGCGCAGCGAGCCGGCACCCGCCCGGTCGGCGTAGCGGATGCGCAGCACGCGCCCCGCGCGTACGGCGTCGGCGACGCCGGCCGGGACGGGCGTCGCCGGGCCCTCGCCGATCAGGTGCACCCGCGCGGCCAGCCGGTGCGCCTCGGCGGCGTCGGCGGCCGGCATCACGCCGACCAGCTTGCGCAGCGCGGAGCCGGCCGCGGCGGCGAACGGGGTGCCGCGCATCCGGTGCAGCGCCACCGCCAGGGCGACGGCCTCGCCGGGGGTGAGGTTGACCGGCGGCAGCGTGCGCGCCCGGTCGAGCGCGTAGCCGCCCGTGCGACCCGGCTCGGCCCAGATCGGCACGCCGGATTCCTGGAGGGCGTTGATGTCGCGCTCGATGGTGCGGCTGCTCACCTCGAGGCGCTCGGCGAGCCAGCGGGCGCTGCGCGGCCGGGGCGACACGGCACGCAGCTCCTCGACCAGGGCGTAGAGACGGTCCGTCCGGTTCACCCCCGCAACCTAGAACGGGGGTACGACGGAACCGCACCGCCCGGGCGCGGGCGCGACCCGGGCGCGGGCGCGGCGCGAACGCGCCCGGGACAGCCGGCTCAGGCGATGCAGGCGCAGACGATCAGGGCGGCGCCGAAGTGCGTGGCGGCGCTGACCCGGGCCGCCGGGTGCGGCTCGTCCGAGCAGATGATCTCGCCGAGCTTGCCCGGGGTGAGCAGGTCCAGCACCAGGAACGCCAACGCCATGATCGCCAGCCCGATCAGGCCGAAGACGACAGTCGAGGCCAGCCCCTTGGCGAAGTCGCTGTAGCTGGTGAGGATCGCGGTGAAGACGATCCCGGCGATGCCGAGCTGGTTGGCGGCGAGCAGCAGCGCGGCGTTGCCGTTGCGACGCACCCAGATCAGCTCGCGCAGCCGCCCGGGGGTGAGCACGTCGACCAGCCCGAACCCGGCCGCCATCAGGGCCACCCCGACGACCCCGAACACGACGCTCTGCCAGGCTCCGCTGAGCAGGTCCTCCAGCACCGACTGCCTCCCGACCGTCCTACGCCCGGCGGGGGTGCCGGCGCGGTGATCGAGACGATAGCGGCACCGCGCCAGCGGCGGGAGCCCCGCCCTACAGCGACAGGTAGCGCTGCCGCTCGTAGGGGGTGACCTCGCGGCGGTACTGCTCCCACTCGGCCCGCTTGTTGCGCAGGAAGAAGTCGAAGACGTGCTCGCCGAGCACCTCGGCGACCAGCTCGGAGCCGGCCATCACGTCGATCGCCTCGGCCAGGTTCTCCGGCAGCGGCTCGTAGCCCATCGCCCGCCGCTCGGCGCTGGTCAGCGACCAGACGTCGTCCTCGGCGCCCGGCGGCAGCTCGTAGCCCTCCTCGATGCCCTTCATCCCGGCCCCGAGCAGCACCGCGAAGGCCAGGTAGGGGTTGGCCGCCGAGTCGGGCGAGCGGATCTCCACCCGGGCCGAGTTCGGCTTGCCGTACGCCGGGACGCGGACCAGCGCGGACCGGTTCAGGTGACCCCAGCAGACGTACGCGGGGCTCTCGGTGACCCGGTCGGGCAGCGCCTGCGGGAACAGCCGCTTGTAGGAGTTGACCCACTGGTTGGTGACGGCCGTGTATTCCCGGGCGTGCACCAGCAGCCCGGCGATGAACGCGCGCGCCACCTTGGACAGCTTCATCGGGTCGCTCGCGTCGTGGAACGCGTTGCGCTCCCCCTCGAACAGCGACAGGTGGGTGTGCATGCCGCTGCCCGGCTGGTCGGTGAACGGCTTCGGCATGAAGGTGGCCTGCACGCCGGTGGAGAGCGCCACCTCCTTCACCACGTGCCGGAAGGTCATGATGTTGTCGGCGGTGGTCAGCGCGTCGGCGTAGCGCAGGTCGATCTCCTGCTGGCCGGGGGCCACCTCGTGGTGGCTGTACTCCACGGAGATGCCGATGCGCTCCAGCGCCAGCACGCCCTGCCGGCGGAAGTCGCGCGCCACGGCGTGGGTGGTGTGCTCGAAGTAGCCGCCCGTGTCGACCGGGACGGGCACCGAGCCGTCCATCGGGCCGTTCTCCAGCAGGAAGAACTCGATCTCGGGGTGGGTGTAGAAGGTGAAGCCCTTCTCGGCCGCCTTCGACAGCGCCCGGCGCAGCACGTGCCGCGGATCGGCCCAGGACGGGCTGCCGTCGGGCAGCAGGACGTCGCAGAACATCCGGGCGCTCTCGCCGCTGACCCCGCCCTCGAACGGGAAGACCTGGAAGGTGGTCGGGTCGGGCATGGCGACCATGTCGGACTCGAAGACCCGGGCGAAGCCCTCGATCGCCGAGCCGTCGAAGCCGATGCCCTCCTCGAAGGCGGCCTCCAGCTCGGCCGGGGCCACCGAGACGCTCTTGAGCGTGCCCAGCACGTCGGTGAACCACAGCCGGACGAACCGGATGTCCCGCTCTTCCAGCGTACGGAGGACGAACTCCTGCTGACGGTCCACTTCCACCCCTCGCGACACTGTTGCCCGCCTTCGGCCGGGGTCGAGCCGGCCTGACCGACCAGTCTCCACCCGCCTCGTTACGCCGACGTTACGCGACGGGCCGGCCCGCGTCCCGCCCTGTCCCGCGCCGCCCGGCGGGACCCGCCGGGGCCGCCGCCGGCACCGCCCCGGCACCCGGCGCCGACGACGCCGCCGCCCCGCCCCGGTCTCGTCCCGCCCCGCGTGTCGGGTCCGGGCCGCTGGGGCAAGATGAGGGCATGCCCACCCTGCGTCTCGCCCTGTGCCAGGTCAACCCGACCGTCGGCGACCTCGCCGGCAACGCCGCCCTGGTCCGTGACTGGACCCGCCGCGCCGCCGACGCCGGCGCCCAGCTCGTCGCGTTCCCGGAGATGATGCTGACCGGCTACCCGGTCGAGGACCTGGTCTTCCGGCGGTCCTTCGTCGCCGCGTCGAAGGCCGCGGTGGACCGGCTCGCCGCCGATCTCGCCGCCGACGGGCTGGGCGAGCTGCCGGTGCTGGTGGGCTACCTGGACGCCGACGGCCCGCCGCAGGTCAGCGGCGACGCCGAACCGGGTCGCGGGGCCCGCAACGCGGCCGCCCTGCTGCACCGGGGCGGGATCGTGGCCACCTACTTCAAGCACCACCTGCCCAACTACGGCGTCTTCGACGAGGACCGCTACTTCGTCCCCGGCGGGGAGCTGACCGTCGTCCGCGTCGGCGGGGTGGACGTGGCGCTGACCATCTGCGAGGACCTGTGGCAGGCCGGCGGCCCGTTCGCCGCCGCCCGCCAGGCCGGCGTCGGCCTGGTCCTGAACATCAACGGCTCGCCGTACGAGCTGAACAAGGACGACATCCGGCTGCCGCTGGTGCGTCGCCGGGCCGCCGAGGCGGGGGCCACCATCGCGTACGTCAACATGATCGGCGGCCAGGACGAGCTGGTCTTCGAGGGCGACTCGATGATCGTGACCGCGGCGGGCGAGCTGCTCGCCCGCGCACCGCAGTTCGTCGAGCACCTGCTGGTGCACGACGTCGACCTGCCGCCGGCGCGGGAGGCGGCCGACCCCGACGGGGCCCTGGCCGACGACATGCGGGTGGTCCGCGCCGCCGTCGACGCCGTCCCGCCACCGGCCGGCGGGCCCGCCGCCACGGGCGGCACCATCGCCCCGGTGGCCGACGAGGCCGAGGTGTGGCAGGCGCTGGTGCTCGGCCTGCGCGACTACGTCAACAAGAACCGGTTCCCGTCGGTGGTGCTCGGCCTCTCCGGCGGCATCGACTCGGCGGTGGTGGCCGCGCTGGCCGTCGACGCGCTCGGCCCCGACCGGGTGGTCGGCGTCTCGCTTCCCAGCCAGCACTCCTCCGAGCACAGCAGGGAGGACGCGGCGGAGCTGGCCAAGCGCACCGGGCTGGACTACCGGGTCGAGCCGATCCAGCCGATGGTGGACACCTTCCTGGCCAACATGTCGCTCTCCGGCGTCTCGGTGGAGAACCTCCAGGCCCGGGTACGCGGGGTGATCCTCATGGCCCTGTCCAACCAGGAGGGGCACCTGGTGCTCACCACCGGCAACAAGAGCGAGCTGGCGGTCGGCTACTCCACCCTCTACGGCGACTCGGTCGGCGGCTTCAACCCCGTCAAGGACGTCTGGAAGACGCTGATCTGGCGGCTGGCGAAGTGGCGCAACGCCGACGCGACCCGCCGGGGCGAGACCCCGCCCATCCCGGAGAACTCGATCGGCAAGCCGCCGAGCGCCGAGCTGAGCCCCGGCCAGCTCGACAGCGACACGCTGCCCGACTACGACGTGCTCGACCCGATCCTGATCGGCTACGTCGACGGCGACCTCGGCCGGGACGGGCTGGTCGAGTCCGGCCACGACGCGGCCGTGGTCGACCGGGTGCTGCGGATGGTGGATACCGCCGAGTACAAGCGTCGGCAGTCCGCGCCGGGCACGAAGATCTCCATGAAGGCGTTCGGGCGGGACCGGCGGCTGCCGATCACGAACCGGTGGCGCGAGGACGGCTGAGCCGGCCGCTCCCGGGCCGGTCACCGCGACGGCCCGGGAGTGACATCCTCCACTGGGCTCTGCCGCCGGCCGGTCGTCGGGTGCGACGATCGCGACGGAACCCGGGGACCGCGCACGCGGCCTCGAGGAAGGAGAGAGTCATGGTGGAGTCCACCCCGTCCGAGGTGACCGCCCTCTACGGCGGCCCGGCCACCCGGCGGGTACGCACCCGCGACCTGATCGCCGCCAAGGAGCGCGGCGAGCGGTGGCCGATGCTCACCTCGTACGACCAGTACACCGCCTCGATCTTCGACCAGGCCGGCATCCCGGTGCTGCTGGTCGGCGACTCGGCGGCGAACAACGTCTTCGGCTACGAGACGACGGTGCCGGTGACCGCCGAGGAGCTGCTCCCGCTGGTCCGCGCGGTGGTCCGGGCGACCCGGCACGCGCTGGTCGTCGGCGACCTGCCCTTCGGCTCGTACGAGGAGGGTCCGACGCAGGCGCTGCGCACCGCGGTGCGGTTCATGAAGGAGGGCGGCTGCCACGCGGTGAAGCTGGAGGGCGGCCGGCGCTGTGCCGGTCAGATCGCCGCGATCACCGGCGCCGGCATCCCGGTGATGGCGCACATCGGCTTCACCCCGCAGAGCGAGCACGCGATCGGCGGCTACCGGGTCCAGGGGCGCGGCGACGCCGCCGAGGACGTCCTCGCCGACGCCCGCGCCGTGGCCGAGGCGGGCGCGTTCGCCGTGGTGCTGGAGATGGTGCCCGGCGAGGTGGCCAAGCGGATCACCGCCGAGCTGTCGATCCCGACCGTCGGCATCGGCGCCGGCCCGGACACCGACGCCCAGGTGCTGGTCTGGCAGGACATGGCCGGCCTGCGTACCGGCAAGGCGCCCCGCTTCGTGAAGCGCTACGCCGACCTGGCCGGCACCCTCGCCGACGCGACCCGGCGCTTCGCCGACGAGGTCCGCGGCGGCGACTTCCCCGCCGCCGAGCACACCTTCTGACGCCAGGCCGACGGCCCGGGGCGCGGGCGCGTCCCGGGCCGTCGACACCGCGAGGCGGGCCACGGCGGGTTGCGACGGCAAACTTGGACAAGTAATGTCCACGATGTGAAGATGAGCGAGGGCGTCGAGTGGGCCCTGCACACCTGCCTCAACCTGTCCTGGGTCACCGACGGCCGGGCGATCCGCGCGACCACCCTCGCCGCGTTCTACGAGCTGCCCCCCGCCTACCTGAACAAGCAGCTCCAGGCGCTGGCCCGCGCCGGCATCGTCACCTCCACCTCCGGCCCCCGGGGCGGCTTCCGGCTGGCCCGCCGGCCGGAGGAGATCACCCTGCTGGACGTGGTGGTCGCGATCGAGGGCAGCGACGAGGCGTTCCGGTGCTCCGAGATCCTGCGTCAGGGCCCCGGCGGCCGGTCGGACGTCGACTACCGGCAGACCTGCGTGATCTCCCAGGCCATGCGCCGGGCCGAGCTGAGCTGGCGACGGGAGCTGGCCGCGCAGAGCCTGGCCGACATCAGGGCCACCGTGGAGCACCGGTTCCCGGCCTCGCCCGACCAGACCCGCAACCGCTTCACCGCCCTGCGGGGCTGACCCCGCCCCGCCGTTCAGCCGCCCCGCCGTCCAGCCGCCCCGATCGCGGGCGGCGCGCCGGTCGGCGGGGTGACCGCCGGCGGGGCCGGCGTCCCCGGGGTCGCCGACGACCCCGCCCCGCTCACGACCGTCACGGCCGCCGCCACCCGGCGGGACCGCACCGCCTGACCACGGAGGGAACCACCGTGCCGCACACCGTCAGCAACCCCGACACCCTGCACGACCCGGTGGGCTACGGCTACAGCCACGTCGCCCGCGTCTCGGGAGAGCTGGTCTTCGTCGCCGGCCAGTACGCCTCCGACGCCACCGGCCAGGTCACCTCCCCGGACTTCGCCACGCAGGTGCGGCAGTCCTTCGCCAACCTGGGCAGGGCGTTGGCCGCCGAGGGGCTGGAGCACCGCCACGTCGCGCAGCTGCGCACCCACATCGTCGACCACGACGCCGACAAGCTGGCCGTCGTCGCGGGGGTCATCGGCGAGATCTGGGGCGCCACGCCGCCCACGCAGACCCTCACCGGCGTGGCCGCCCTCGCGCTGCCCGACATGCTCTTCGAGGTCGACGCGGTCGCCGCCCGGCCCTGAGCGGGCCACCGTCACCCGGCCCGCAGGGCGTCAGAGGTCGGTGACCCGGATCCCGGCGTGCGCCTTGTAGCGCTTGTTGATGGCGATCAGGTTGGCGGTGAACGCCTCGATCTGGTGGGCGTTGCGCAGCCGGCCGGCGTAGATGCCGCGCATGCCGGGGATCCGGGCCGCGAGGGCGGCGACCACACCGACCAGCTCCCGGTCCTCGGTGCAGATGAGCACGTCGAGGTCGATCCGGTCGATCTCCGGGTCGGCCAGCAGCGGCGCGCTGACGTGGTTGAACGCGGCGCATACCCGGGAGTCGGGCAGCAGCCCGGCGGCCTGCTGGACGGCGCTGCCCTCCGGCACGGCGAGGGCGTAGGGGCCCTGCTTGTCGAAGCCGAGCGGGTTGACGCAGTCAATGACGATCTTGCCGGCGAGCGGCTCGGCGAGCGCGGCGACGGTGGCGGCGTGCCCGTCCCACGGCACCGCGACGACGACCACGTCGCTGCGCCGGGCCACCTCCTCGTTGCCGGCGCCGGCGATCTCGGCCCCGGCCGGCACGCCGGGCAGCGCCGCGATCTCCTGCGCGGACTGCGCGGCCCGCTCGGCCGTCCGGGACCCGATCAGCACTGACTGCCCGGCCCGGGCGAACCGGTAGGCGAGCCCTCGTCCCTGGTCGCCGGTGCCGCCGATGATGCCGACGGTGAGCCCGGACACGTCGGGCAGCGTGCTCGCGTCGTAAGCCATGCCGTCATCCTCGCAAACCCGGCCCCGCGCCAGCAGCGGCGGGCAGTGTGACAAACCCCGCTGCCGCCCCGCCCGACCGACACCGGCGACGGGCAGCCGAGCGGCGGGCGGCGGGCGGCGGGCGAGCCGACGCAGGCGGCGCGGGCGACGGGCGACGGCCCGCAGGCGGGCCGACCCGGGCGACGGGCGGCGGGCGCAAGGCAGGCCGACGCGGGCGACGGGCGACGGCCCGCAGGCGGGCCGACGCGGGCGACGGGCGGCAGGCGGCGGGCGGCGGGCGGCGGGCGGCGGGCGGCGTCAGGCTCGTTCGAAGGCCACCGAACGCGTCGCCGGGTCGGCGGTGACCAGCCGGACCCGGACCCGCTCCCCCAGCGGCAGCTCGCCCAGGCAGCGGGCACGCACCGGCGGGTCGTCGAGCGCCACCGCACCGCCGGGCCGGCGACCCTGTCGGGGCTTGCCCTCCGGGACGGCGTCGACGTCGAGCACCGCCGCGTCGAAGGTCTCCCCGACCCGGTGTTGGAGCAGCACCGCCTCGGCAAGCTCGATCGCGCCCCGGGTGGCCGCCGAGGCCAGCCGATCGGTCGTCGCCATCACCTCGGGCAGCCGGGGCAGCGCCGCGCGGGCCCAGTCGGGCACCGGCCGGCCCTCGTGCAGCGCCAGGCAGACCTCCGTGGCGTACCGGTCAGCCAGGCGCCGCAGCGGCGCGGTGACATGGGCGTACGCGGCCGCCACCCCGCCGTGCTCCCGCTGCTGCGGCGGCGCGCCGTCGAAGGCGGTGTACGCGGCGCCCCGCATCAGCTCGGCCGCCTGGTCGACGAAGGCCGCCGCCCGGGGCTGGGACGGGTCCAACCCGGCGAGCACCTCGCCCGGGCCGGCCCCGTCGGGCCAGTGCACGCCCAGCGGGGCGGCGGCGGCCCGCAGCCGCGCCACCGCCTCGGGCTTCGGGGCCGGCATCGTACGCAGCAGGCCCACCCCGCCGGCCAGCATGATCTCGGCGGCGGCCATCCCGGTCAGCAGGGAGATCTGGGCGTTGTGCTCCTCCATCGGCACCGGCCCGCGCAGCACCAGCCGCCAGCCGTCGCCGTCCGCCTCCACGTCCTGCTCGGGCAGTGGCAGGTTGATCGCTCCCCGGCGTAGGCCGCGCGCGGTGAGCAGGGCCCCGATCTCGGGCAGCAGGGCGATCGGCTCGGGCAGCCGGCCGGCGTCGGCGGCGGCCTGGACGCCGGCGTAGTCCAACTGGGCCCGGCTGCGTACCAGCGCCCGCTCCAGCGCGACCCCGACGGTGCCGCCGTCGGAGTCGAGGTCGACGGTCCACACGACGGCGGCCCGGTCGGCCTCCGGCAGGAGGCTCGCCGCGCCCTCGCTGAGGGTCTCGGGGTGCAGCGGCACCGCCCCGTCGGGCAGGTAGACGGTCTGCCCGCGCCGCCAGGTCTCCTCCTCCAGCGCGCCGCCGGGGCGCACGTGCGCGGCGACATCGGCGATCGCGTACGTCACCCGGAAGCCGCCACCGGGACGCCGGGCGAGGTGCATCGCCTGGTCGAGGTCGCGCGAGCCGACGGGGTCGACGGTGACGAACGGGATGTCGGTGCGGTCGGCGGCAGGCCGGGGCGGCGCCGCAGCAGCGGCGTCGGCCTCACGCCGCGCCGCGGCCGGGAACCCCTCGGGCAGTCCCAACTCGCGGCGCAGCGCGCCGAAGTCGATGCGGGGCGCGAGTACGCGTCGGATCACCACGGGGTCAATCCTGACAGCGTGGCGGGTGATCCGCTTCCCGGCGCGCGCCGGGAGTCACGGGGCGGCGGTCAGCCGGTCGCCTTGCGCGCCGCCGCTCGTGCGCCCCGGGGCGCGGTGGCCCGGGCGGCGGCCGTCCGCGCCGGCGCCTTGCGGGCGGTGACCTTCTTGGCCGGCGCCTTGGCGACGGTGGTCTTCTTCGCCGGTGCCTTCTTCGCGGCCGCCTTGCGGGTGGTGGCCGACGACGTCGCGGTGGCCTTCTTCGCCGGCGCCTTCTTCGCCGCCGCCTTGCGGGCGCCGCCGGTGGGCCGGGTCGCGGCCGTCTTCCGGGCCGGCGTCGTCTTCTTCGCGGCGGCCTTCCTGGCCGGCGCCTTCGCCGCCGTGCCGGTCTTCTTCGCCGCCGTCGCGGTGGTCTTCTTCGCCGTCGAGGTGACCTTGCGCGCGGCGGTGGTCGTCGCGGCGGGGGCCTTCTTCGCGGCGGCCGTCTTGGCGGGAGCCTTCTTGGCGGCGGCTGGCTTGGCGGGGGCCTTCTTGGCAGCGGGGGCCTTCTTGGCTGGCGCGGTGGTCTTCTTCGCCGGCGCGGTCGCCTTCTTCGCCGCGGTGGCGGCCCTGGTCGCGGCCTGCCGGACGGGCGTCCTCGCCGAGGTGGTCTTCTTCGTGGCGGTGCTCCTGGCCGCGACCGCCGTCTTCTTCGCCGCGGCGGGCGCCTTCTTCGCGGTCGCGGCGGCGGTCTTCTTCGCCGCGGCCGTCGTCTTCTTCGCTCCCGTCGCGGCCTTGGTCGCCGTCTTCTTCGCGGGGGCCTTCTTCGCGGGGGCCTTCGCGGCGGCGGTCTTCGTCGCCGGGGCCCGCCCGGCGCCGCCCGTCGCCCTGCCGCCCGTCGTCTTCTTCGCCGCCGTGGTCGAGGCGGACGACGACCGTACGGTCCGGGCCGCGCCCGCGGACCGCTCGGCCGCGGCGGTCTTCCTGGCGGTCGTGCGTCCGGCGGCCGGGCGGGTGGTGGCCTGTTGTGCTTCGGCCATCTCGGTTCCCTCCTTGGGGACGTGCTCTCGCCCTCGCGAAGCACGGAGCATCTCGACGCGGACCGTCCCGCGCCGCCTATCTGTCCTCCCCGGCCCAGCGGGCGTCCTCGGCGTCCCACGCCTCGTTGCGCTCCCGCACCGTCTGCAGAGCGTTCTCCGCGTCGGCGGCCGAGGCGTACGGCCCGAGAACGTGCCTGGCGGGGCACACGTCGGCATCGGTCTCGACCCGGTGGTGTCGGGTGCACCAGTAGTAGCGCCCACCGCTTCCGCTGTCGCTCATGGGATCACTGTGCACCGCGAACCACCCGGCTGCCACCGGAACACCACAAGTCGCCGATGATCTCCACAGTAGACGTGCTGCCGGCCGCAGGGGCTGGAACTGCGAAAACAGGGCGATCGGGGTCTGGCTGCCGCACGGCGTCGGCCCGACGGGGCAGCCGCGGGGCGCGCCGGTGACGCACAATCGGCCCGTGCGACGCGGGGGAAGAACATCGGTGTGGTCGCG
This sequence comes from Micromonospora sp. NPDC004336, assembly GCF_053602615.1. Lineage (NCBI taxonomy): Bacteria > Bacillati > Actinomycetota > Actinomycetes > Micromonosporales > Micromonosporaceae > Micromonospora > Micromonospora sp. NPDC004336. The sequence goes on along the minus strand of NZ_JBSGDY010000005.1, from coordinate 72,265 downwards.
GCGCGGGCTCGTCGCGGCGGTGGTGGCGGGCGTCCTGGCTGCCGTCGGGGTGGCCGCCGGACTGCCGCTGCTGCGGGACCGGTCGCAGCAGCGACTGGAGCAGCGGGCCGAGTGGGAGGTGGCCGCGACCGCGCAGCTCGCCCGCTCACGGCTGCTCGCCGCCCCCGCCGTCGGGGAGTCGACGCTACGGCAGGCCGCCGGCGGGGTGGACGGGGTCGAGGTGCTGGCGGTGCGCAGCGACGGGCCGGAAGCCGGACCGGCCGTCCGGCTGGTGTTCCGGGTGCGGGTGGCCAAGACGGCGTCGTCGGTCTTCGGCTGGCAGCGGGCCGACTCGACGGCCTGCTTCGCGCAGGTCGTGCACACCGACGCCGGCCCGGCCGCCCTGGAACGGCTGCCCTGCCCCGACTGACCCGGCCGGCACGGGCCGCCCCGCTCCACCGTCGGTCACAAGGCGCGGATCGCCGCCTCGGCCGGGGGCCGTCTCCGCCGGGCCGCCGTCTCGGCCGGGGCAGTCTCCGCCGGGCCGCCGTCTCCGCCGGGCCGCTGTCTCCGCCGGGCCGCTGTCTCCGCCGGGCCGCTGTCTCCGCCGGGGCCGTCTCGGCCGGGCCGCCGGCCGGGGGGCGGGTTAGGGTCGCCGGGTGGGCGCATCGGACTACATCCTGCGGATCCGCGAACACGTCGGCCACGACCTGCTCTGGCTGCCGAGCGTGAGCGCGGTGGTTCGCAACGACGCCGGGGAGCTGCTGCTGGGCCGGCGCGCCGACGACGGCCGCTGGTCCGTCGCCAGCGGCGTCGTCGAGCCGGGCGAGCAGCCGGCCACGGCGGTGGTCCGCGAGGTGCGGGAGGAGACCGGCCTGCACGTGGAGCCGGTCCGGCTGAGCAGCGTCCTCACCCACCCGCACACCTACCCCAACGGCGACCGCTGCGAATACCTGAACCTGGGCTTCGAGTGTCGGCTGCTGGGCGGCACCGCGCGGGTCAACGACGACGAGTCGGTGGCCGTGGAGTGGTTCCCGCCCGACCGCCTGCCGGCGCTGGACCGGCACGCCCGACTGGTCATCGCGCACGCCCTCGGCGCGGAGGCGACCGCCTGGTTCCTGCCCGCCGGCACGGTCTGGACGGAGTCCGGTGACTGACCTCGACCCCGCCCTGCGCCGCTACCTCGCCGACCTGCTCGCCGCCGCCCGCGACGTCCTCGGCGACGACCTCGTCGGGGCGTACGCGGCCGGCTCGGTGGGGCTGGGCGCGTACCAGCCGGGGCGCAGCGACGTCGACGTGGCGCTGGTCTGCGCGGACGCCCTCGACCCGGCGCGCAAGCGGGAGCTGGTGGCGCGGCTGCGACACGAGGCGCTGCCCTGCCCGGCGCGCGGGCTGGAGCTGGTCGTCTACCGCCGGGCGGTCGCCCGCTCCGGCACGCCGGAACCCGGATTCGAGGTCGAGCTGAACACCGGCGCGCGGATGGCGTTCCGGGCCACCTGGGCCGCCGCCGAGCGGCCGGCCGAGGACGGCCTGTTCTGGTACGGGCTGGACCGCAGCATCCTGCACCAGTGCGGGCACGCCCTGCTCGGGCCGCCGGCCGCCGACACCTTCGCCGACCTCTCCCCCGCCGACCTGCGTCGCCTGCTGACCGACGCGCTGCGCTGGTGGCTGGCCCTGCCGACGCCGCCCGGCGACGGTCCCGCCCCCGGCGCCGAGGACGCGGTGCTCGGCGCCTGCCGGTCCCTGGTGAAGGTCCGTCACGGGACCTGGCTGTCGAAGGCCGACGCCGGCCGCCGGCTTATCGCCGACGGCCGGCCGATCGGCGCCGCTGCCGGCCCGTCCGTCGCTGCCGACGCCGGCCCGTCCGTCGCTGCCGCTGCCGGCCCGTCCCTCGCTGCCGACGCCGGCCCGTCCGGTGTCGTTGCCGGCCGGCCGGTCGACGCCGACCCCGACCGGGCCGCGACTGCGGCCACCGGCGGGGACGCCGACCTCATCGAGCGGTCGATCGCGGCGCGGGAGGGCGGGCCTCCGCCGGGCGGACCGGAGGCCCGCGCCTTCCAGCGCCGCGTCCTCGCCGAGATCAGCGGCTGACCGGCTCCACCGGGATCCACAGCTCGGCCTCCGCCTCGGCGCCGTCCGCCGAGAGCCGGGTACGGGAGATCTCCGGCCCCGGCCGGCTGCGGTACGGGTTGGACGGGAACCACTGGGTGAACACGTCCCGCCACAGGTACTGCACCGCCTGGGGGAACGGCCCGGAGGTCTCGAAGACCGCCCAGGTGCCCGCCGGCACGGCGAGCGCGTCGAGGTCCTCCGGCGCGTCGGCGCCGGTCACCACGCCGTGCCAGTAGTCCAGCTCGGTGCCCTCCGCGCGGTCGTCGGCCACCTTGTCGCTGACGTTGACGATGCCGGCCGGCTCCTGGTCGGACAGCGCCTCGATCCGGCGTACCGTCTCCGGCTCGAGGCTCCTGATGAAGGCCACGATCGCCGGGTTCATCCCCTCGTGCACGAGCGGTACCCGAGCCCTGCGGCCGACCAGTCGGAACTCCTCCTTCTGCACGATTCGGTATCGCATGCTGCTGCTCCCTTCGACGACGAGTCGGAAGGACATCCGGGGCTGGGAACGCAGCGCCGCCCCCATACGCCGGGCCTCGCCGGGCCCCACGCCGTGCATGGCGTGGAACGCCCGGGCGAACGCCTCGGTGGAGCCGTAGCCGTAGCGCACCGCGACGTCGAGCAGCGTCCGCTCCCCCGCGAGCACCTCGGCGCCCGCGACGGTGAGCCGCCGGCGGCGGATGTACTCGGACAGACCGACGCCCGCCAGCGCGGAGAAGATCCGCCGGAGGTGGTACTCCGACGTCACCGCGATCCGCGCCAGCTCGGCCACCTCGATCGGCTGGTCGAGGTGCCGCTCGATGTGCTCCATGGCCTGGTTGAGCCGCTCCAGCACCCGTTTCTCCTTCCCTTTCGAGCAGCAACGCTAGGCGCGTGCGGGGGTGCCGGACCCGACAAGCCGTGCCCGGATCGGTCGGCTCCGGCCGCCGCCCGTCCGTCGCGCGCCTCGATGCCGTACGGGCGTGCCGGCCCCCGGCGACCGGACCGCCCCCGGGCTCCGGCGGCGGCTGCCCCGATTGGCGGCGGGGGGCGCCGGGGGCGCGTCGCCGTACCCGCGTCAAGGTGCCGGTTGCCGTCGGCGGTGCGAGAGATCCACGTGGTGGTGGCCGCCGGGGTGGCTGTCGGGATCGGTGTGGACGGTCGCGCTGGCCAGCCTGGGCACGGCGTGGGTCAGCCGGTGCTCGGCGTCGGCGGCGATCTCGTGCGCCGCCACGAGGCTCAGGTGCGCGTCCAGGATGAGGTCTGCCTCGGCGTGCAGGCGGTGGCCGATCCAGCGCATCCGGACGGCGGCCACGTCCCGTACGCCCTCCACGGCGCGCAGCGTCGCCTCCGCCTGGTCGACGACGGCCGGGTCGACGGCGTCCATCAGGCGTCGGTAGACCTCCCGCGCGGCGTCCTTGAGCACGAAGGCGATGGCGACCGCGATGGCCAGGCCCACCACGGGATCGGCCCAGCGCCAACCGAGCGCGGCACCGCCGGCCGCGGCGACGACCGCCAGTGAGGTGTAGCCGTCGGCACGGGCGTGCAGGCCGTCCGCGACCAGGGCGGCCGAGCCGATGCGCCGGCCGACGCGGATCCGGTACCGGGCGGCGATTTCGTTGCCGGCGAACCCGACGACGCCGGCCGCGGCGACCCAGGGCACGTGGGTGATCCCGGCGGGAGACAGCAGGCGGGTGAGCGCCGTCCAGGCGGCAGCGCCGGCCGAGGCGGCGATGACCACGACGATGACGATGCCGGCGAGGTCTTCGGCCCGCCCGTAGCCGTAGGTGTACGCGCGGGTCGCCGCCCGACGGCCGAGCAGGAACGCGATCCCGAGGGGCACGGCGGTCAGCGCGTCGGCCACGTTGTGCAGGGTGTCGCCGAGCAGGGCGACCGAGCCGGAGAGCAGGACGATGACCGCCTGGACGGCGGCCGTGACGCCGAGGCCGACCAGCGAGATCCACAACGCTCGCAGCCCCGCGCGGGAGGACTCCAGGGCGGGATCGGTCTTCGCCCGGGAGTCGTGCGAGTGCGGTACGACGGCGTGCCGCAACCGGTGCCCCCAGGCGCCGAGCCGGCCACCGGCGTGCCGACCGCGCTCGTGCTCGTCGTGGCCGTGCTCGTGCTCGTGGTGGTGGCCGTGCTCGTGTTTGTCGTGGCCGTGCTGGTGCCTGTCATGGCCGTGCTCGTAGCCGTGCCGGCGGTCGCGGCATTGCCTGTCGTGGCCGTGCTGGCGGTCGTGGTCGTGGTGGTCGTGCTCGTGGTCGTACACGGCTCCCCCGGTCTTCCCACGCGGCGGCTCCGCGCGCCCCTTGCCGGCGATAATATGTGCTCATGTACGCACGCGACAACGTTGCAGGTGCCGGTGACCTGCAACAACGACTGCCTGGCGAAGCAGAGGTGGCCGCCGCGACCGAGATGCTGCGGATGCTGGCCGACAGCACGCGGCTGCGCCTGATGTGGCTCCTCAGCGACGGGGAGCACGACGTGTCCGCGCTGGTCGCGGCGCTGGGCGCGGCCCGGCCGGCGGTGTCGCAGCACCTGGGCAAGCTGCGGCTGGCGGGACTGGTCAGCGTGCGGCGGGACGGTCGCCGCGCCCTGTACCGCGCCCGGGACGGACACGTGCGCCGGCTGGTGGCCGAGGCGCTGCACGCCGCCTCCCACCGGGTGACGGGGGCGCCCGCACACGACTGAGCGCGGACCCACCGACCGCGTGGTCGCCGACGGCCGATCGGCGTGGCGGTAGGGTCGCGCTCGACCGATCGGCATGGCGGTAGGGTCGCGCCCGACCGATCGGCGTACCGGTAGGGTCGCGCCCGTGACCGGACCTCTGGTGAGAGCGCGAGAGGCGAGCGGGCAGGTCTGGGACGACCCGTCCGAGACGACCCTGCACGACGCCCTGGCGGACATGAACCTGACGTGGCGCTTCCTGATCGTCGAGCGACTCGACCTGGAACCCGCAGGGCAGCACTACATGCAGGTCTATCTCAACGACGACATGAGCCACCAGGTGGAGTACCGCGAGGGTGGCGAGGACAGGCACTTCCAGGCCCACGTACCGGCCCAACCGGACGTGATCGGGGTCGAGCCGGTGGCGAAGATCGTCGCGGACTGGGCTGCGGGCCGCCAGGGCTGGCGGGACGCGCTGCCCTGGGAGCCCTGGCCCTAGAGGCGTGTCGCGTCATGCGCCCGCTCGGGCGGGTCGTCCGTGAGCCGGCACCGTCCAGCCGCGTCGGGACGGCGCGGTCTCATTCACTCCACCCCCGCGGTCGGGTGCGTTCCTACGACGATCTGTGCGGCGATCGTGCGTCTACCCTTCCGGCCAGTCGGCCACGATGATCAGTGGGACCGAGTCCGGTGACCGGTATTCGTCACCAGGAGAGTGCTCGATGTGCAGATGCCGGTGGACCGCCCGGTCATCGGCGGTCTCGGCTTGCTCCACCAGACCGTCGAGCGCGTCCCAGATGATGTCGAGATACTCACGCCCGCCCGAGAAGCGCAACGTGGTTCCGCCCTCCAGGCTGACGAGCAGCGGACCTGCGGTCACCTCTTGACCGACGACCCCGTCGGTGACCGCCACCTCAAAGGGCTCACCATGCTGACGGAGCAGCCGGCTGAGTGCGCGGAGCGCAGCGGGCGGACCGGCAAGCTCCAGCTCGTCGTCGCTGACGGAGAGACGGCAGCGTCGGTGATCGTCCATCGACACATCGTCCTTCACCGCTGTCGTCGGCTGCGCCGCGTACCAGGAAGGGGTGCTGGTCCCGGCGCCTCGTCGAGCCGACGGCGGCGCAATCGATCCGCGCACGGTGCGGCGGGGCCCGATTCCGATTGACAGGATGATCGAGCCGCCTCTACGTTCGCGCCGATGCGCCCTGGAGAGATCGTCGTCACTGTCGAGCAGGTACGCGCCCTGATCGACGAGCAGTTCCCCGAATGGTCGGACCTGCCGCTCGTCCCGCAGCCGTTGAACGGCACCGACAACGCGCTGTTCCGGCTGGGTGATTCGCTGACGGTACGGCTGCCGCGGGCGCAGTGGGCGGTCGACCAGGTGGCGACCGACGCGACCTGGCTGCCGCGGCTGGCGCCGCACCTGCCGGTGCCGGTGCCGGTGCCGGTCGGGGTCGGTCGGCCGGGCGGGGACTATCCGTGGCCGTGGACGGTCGTCCCGTGGCTTGACGGACGCAACCCGGAAGCCGGGCAGGACCTCGTCGACCTCGCCGTCGACCTCGCCGGCTTCGTGCGCGCGATGATCGCGATCGACCCGATGGGCGGGCCGGTCAAGGAGGGGATCCAGCGCGGCGTACCACTGGTTCAGCGGGACGAACTGACCCGCCGGTCGATCGCGGCGCTGGGCGACCGGATCGACGGGCGGGCGGTGACCGCGGCGTGGGACGAGGCGATGACGGTGGGCGAGTGGCCCGGGCCGCCGGTGTGGCTGCACGGCGACCTCCTGGCGGGCAACCTCCTGGTGGACCGGCGCAGGCTCGCCGGGGTGATCGACTTCGGCGGTCTCGGCCGCGGTGATCCGGCGGTCGAGGTGCGGCCGGGCTGGAGCCTGTTCGATGCTCGCGCACGGGCCGCCTACCGGGAGGCGCTCGGGTTCGACGAGGCGACCTGGGTGCGCGGGTGGGCCTGGATGCTGTCGGTCTCGCTCTACTGGCTGGCTGACCTGTGGGACTCGATCAGCGAGGACGACCGCGCGGACACGATCCGCCACATCGACTACATCGTGCGTCACCGCCACGACTGACCTGCGGTGCCCACGCGACCGTCCGTCGTACAACGCCCTTCGCTGCGGTCCGTCACGGCGGAGTGACCACGAGTGGGCCCCGACGTCCCAACGCCCACACCGTGAGCGCAAAGCAGCAGAGCGCCGTTCCCGTGATCGTGACCGCCGTCCAGCCGCCTGCGGACCAGAGCGTGGTCGCGGCGGCGGAGCCGACAGCAGCGCCGATGAAGTTGCCGGTGGCCAGCGCCGTGTTGAGCCGGCTGCGGGCCTCGTGGGAGAGGGCGAACAGCCGCGCCCGGTTGAGGAGGGCCTGCGTCTGGAGGGCGACATCGATCATGACGATCGCGATGATGACAAGTGCGACGGAGCGGCCGGCGAACGCCGCGACGACGAAGGCGCCGAGGGCCATTACCCAGGCCGTGCCAGTGGCCGGAAGCGACCAACCGCGGTCGTGTAGACGGCCGCCGTACAGGCCGGAAAGGACACCCGCGAGGCCGGCCAACCCGAACAACCCGATCACCGCTACCGGGTACCGGAACGGTGGGCCGCTGAGCAGGAACGTCAGCGCCGTCCAGAACAGCGAGAACGTGGCGAACCCTGTGGCGGCCAGTACCAGCGTCCACCGGGCCGTCCGCTCGCGCACGACCACCGCGCCGACCGAGGCGATGAGCTGCGGGTACGGCATGCGCGTCCGCGGTGCCAGTGGCGGAATCGCGCGGTAGAGCAGAAGCGCGAGCAGAACGGCTACGACCGCGGCGAGGGCGAAGATCGTACGCCATCCGGCGGCGCCGGCGACGAACCCGCTGATCGTGCGGGAGGCCAAGATACCGATGAGGGTCCCGGACCCGACGGCGCCGACGATGCGACCGCGGTGGGCGTTGCCGGCCAGATCCCCAGCGAGCGGTGTGAGGACCTGCCCGGAAATCGTCGTTACGCCGAGCACGCCCAGTGCGAGCAGGAGTACGCCGATCGACGGCGCCAGCGCGCACAGGAGCAGTGCGCCGGCCGAGGTCAGCAGCATCACCGGGACGAACCGGCGGCGGTCCAGGACGTCACCGAGCGGCACGAGCAGCAGCACGCCGACGGCGTACCCGACCTGCGTCGCGGTGACGAGCCAGCCGGTCGTCGCGGTCGCGGCGCGCAGATCGCCTGCGATGAAGCCGAGTAGCGGCTGCGCCCAGTACAGGTTGCCGATGGCCACACCCGCCGCCAACGCGAACAGGAACGTCAGCCGACGGCTCATCTCCGACGGCGGCGCCATTCGGGGTGCTGCCACCTCGCCACGCTAAGGCGCGGAATCAAGGCGGGGGGCCAGCGAGGGCCTGAGCGTGGCACGGCCGCGCCCGTCGGAACGTCACATATCTCCCGGCACCCTTCAGCGTGCCCGTACAGGTCGACACGCGGACAACGGAAGTCCCCACCCCACACCGAAACGCAGATCGGTCCAGGTCGAGATCGCCCGGCAGGCGCCCACGAAGCGCAGCGACCGCATGGCGGAGGCAGCCGCCGTACTCGGCCGCGATCTCCTTGAGCACGTCGACCGAGCGAGGAAGCGCCGACCCCGGGCGAGGAGCAGCCGGAGTCGGGGCGGCCGACCGCGAGGCCGGGCAGGGGCGGAGCGGTCATCGGCCCACCCCCACCGAGAGCCGAATGTGGTGGTCCCGGAGAAGATGGTGGACGCTTCCAGGTTCCCTGTTTCGCGTCCCGCGCGCGCCGGAGGATTCCGTGACCTTTGCTCGTCTTGTCGCTACCGTGGCCGCTCCGCTCGACCCCGCGTCGGCGGACGCCCCGCGGGTGCTGCACTGGCCCGGACGCAGGCTGCTGGTGCAGCGTGGGGACACCGAGCTGGCCGTCCGCGACCTGGACGGGGAGGGGGCAGGGGTCCGCTTCCCCGCGCCCTGGCCGCACCGGTACGGCTCGGTGACAATCTCTCCCGCGGGTGACCTCGCCGTGTTCGCCGGCGTCCATGCGTTACGAGCCGTGGATTCGGCCGGCGCCGTACGGTGGGAGATCCGGCACGGATGCTGGTCCGCCGCCGTGTGCACCGAGGCCCATGCCTCGTTCTCCGAGTACGCCGACGACTACCACCACGGCCACGCGGACAGCGGCTCGGTGTCCTTCTCCTCCGACGGCAAGCTCCTGTGGGCCCACGTCCGAAATCGGGCGGGGCGCGACGTCGAGGAGGAATGGCTGATCCTCGACCCCGCCGACGGCACGGTGCTGACCCGGGCCGAGACGATGACCGTAGGCTCGGGCTCCATCCATTTTCCTCATCCGAACCCGGCGTACATGGGGCTGACCGTCCTCGCGGGCGAAGAGGACTCGCCCGTGTTGTGGGGACACTTCGATGGCGCGAAGCTCACCTTCCAGCGGTTCGACGACGAGGTCCTCCTCGCCGTGGACCCGTCCGGGGAGCACTTCCTGACCACGGATCCCGGGCAGTGGTCCCTCTACCTGCACCGGGCCGAGGACGGCACGGAGCTGCGGCGTCTGAACGCCGAGGAAGCCGTGCCGCCTCTCTCGAACGAGGACAACGACCGCGTTTGCTGGGACTACGAGGCGGCGTTCCCGTACGACGACAACGCCGTGGTCGGCACCGAGTACCACGCGCAGGTCCCCCGCCACTGGCTTGTCGACCCACGCACGATGGCCCTACGCGGCCGGATCACCTACCCCGTTCCTGTCTCGGGATCTCCCCGATCGGCAGGACAGGGCACCTGGTACACGGTCTCCAAGGACCAGACCACCATCCACCTGTGGCAGCTGGCCGACCAGGACTGACCCGACGCGGCGCGGCCCCAGCGGGGACTGGCGGGCCTCGTCCGCGCGTGCCCACGGAGACGCTCGCGTTCATCGCTCGTCAGTGCCCTCAACGCCAGCCCCGGAAAGGCCCCCACGGCGGCGCAGCCGGCCCGGCCCGAGGCAGGTCAACTGACCGGGCGTCTCCAGGGCGCCAGGACGTTTCCAGGGCGTCTGGCGTCGCAGGTGCGAAGCTCGCATGTCGTCGGTTGTCACACGGACGGGTCCCAGGCGGCGAGCTGATCGAAGACACGACGGTCGCCTTCGAACCTCAGCGAATCCAGCGGTATGCGGCCGTAGAAGAACAGGACCAGGTCGCTTGCCGTGCCCCGGGCGGAGGCATCGGCCGTTTCGGGATCCTCGCCGGCAGCGGGCGTGAAGCGGGCGACCTGTGCCCCGTCGTGGGAGAGCCGGAGGCGCCAGGAGTGGCCCTGGGTGTCGTGGTAGTCGACGATGGCGGGGTCGTGTGGCCAGGCGACCGTGGTTGCGCAGAGGGTGAACTGGCAGTCGTCGAAACCGTCGAGGGCGACCTCCTCCGGTAGCGGCTGCGGGGCGCCCAGGGTGAGTTGGGCGTCGTAGGTGTACACCGCGATCTCGGGGACCTGTCGCCGCGCCCAGGCACCAGAGGTTTGCGGTGACGGCGAGTCATCCCACCACGTCCAACAACTGCGATCCGGGCCGGCCTCACGCAGCGCGCTCGTCAGTTGCTCGATGGACTCGGTCCACCAGGCCAGCAGTGCCTCGCGTTCCCGAGGCGCACCCATGCCGTCGTCCCAAGCCGACTTCTCCGGGGGCGCGTCTGCCGGCCCTGCGGCGACGATGGCGGCTGATTTGCGGCGGGCCATGCCCGCGTGTTGCACAAGCTCGAAGAGCGTCCGCTCGGGATGGGTCGGAACCTGTGTGTCGAGGCGGGGCGCCGCGGCGACCGCGGCGCGGAAGGCGGTCGACCGTTCGTTGATCAGCCGCAGATGATCAGAGAACGTGAGGATTCGATGCACTCGGCTTTCTACCACTGTGCTCCGACGACCGGACAGCGCATTTCGCAACCGGTCGCGCCGAGCCGGGCACCGCGGCCTTCGCCCGGTAGGGCGCCCGGGCAATCGCGGTGATGCGCTCCGCCGGGTCCGAGCGGCGGAGGCCCGTCGACCAGGTTGGGGCCACACGGTCACCCTCCACGCTGATGCCTGCGTAGCGTCTGAGGGGTGAGCGTGGACCGGGGCCGACTGGCGCCGGCGCTGCGGGCGGGTGACCGGACCTGCGGCACGCACCGGCGGATCCGGCCACGGACCGACGGCCCGGTGCCAACCTGCCCACACTGCGATGCCGCTCTGGCCGCCGCAGAACCCGATCCCCGCGCCCTCGACCTCCTCCAGGCCGGCATCCGCGTCGACCCCTAACAACCAGACCCTGCATCAGCAGGCCATCAGCATCCTCACCGCGCTTGGCGAGCACGACACCAGCACCGAGTTGGCAGCCGCCTACACCCGGCGTCTCACCGCAGCAGGACTCCTACCGACCGACGCCCACGCCCCCCTCGCCATGCGGTGAGGGCGAGTCACTGCAGTGGGCTACGGCTGACCGTGCCGGACATCTTGCTGACGCGGCCCAGGGCGTCGAAGTCGACGCGCAGGGTGGAGCCGTCGCCGCGATGCGCGGTCACCGACTCGGGCGCCGGTTCCAGGCGCCACGACTGCTGGTGCAGGAACGACTCCACGGCGATGCGGTGGTCCACCGGGAAGCCCTGAATGACCTGGCCCAGGACGCTCAGCGCGCGCTCCGGCCGGACCGGCGCGGTGATCTGCGGCGGGGCGTCGTCAAGGTGAAAGAAGACCGCACCGCCGGCGTACGGGCCACGGTAGTAACACCGGCCGGTCAGGCCGGAGGCCAGCAGGGCGAGGCGGTGCCCGTCGGCACGCTGAAGCGGGAACGTGGGCTCGGTGAGCTCGGCAACTCCGTGGCGGTGACCGTACTCGCGGAGCCAGCCGGACAGTCGTAGCAGCGCCGGTGGGAGGTTGCTCGCCTCATTGGCCCATGCCCACAGCCAGCTGCCGTCGTCGTGGCTCTCCGTGCCGAGGAGCTGGACGTGATACCGCAGGTCGTCACCAAACGTCACGGTGCCGCTGGACACGTCGAGTTGCCAGCCACGTTCGCCGATCAGGTCGCTCAGCGCCAGTTGGCGGGCTAGCCCGGTGGCGACATGCTCGGCGAAGAGTCGATCAAACGTCAGCATCGCCGCAGTGTGCCAGACCGCGGAATACCCACGTGCCGACGCATGCGGTGCGGAGCCACACCCCACGCAAGCTCTTCGGATGACCTGCGGTTGTGAGGCCGTGCGCTGGCCCACGAAGTGCGGATGAGCAGGTCGGACAGCGGCAGTTCGTCGCGCCCACCCCGACGCACTGCTCTGGCGCCGAGCGGCACCCGTTGGTCGCCGGAGAGGTGCTCGTTGGCTGGACGCCGTGTCCGTGCCCGCCGCCTGACACACACCCTGGCCATCACAGATGGACCTGCCGACGGTGCTCGTCGACGACCTACCACCCCGAATTTTGTGCGGAATTGCATTAGATGCAACATAGCGCCGGGTGGTGTTTCGAGAAAAATCGCAGGTCAGGCTGGTCTGCGGTGAGCCTTGCGATGCTGCTACCCCCGGCGTGTCCTGCGCGCCTACAGTAGCTGCAAGATTGATGCATCTGATACAACGTCGAGATGCGGCGTGATGACCCTGGCTCAGCGAGCCTCGTGCTGGCGCCCAATGTCGTGCATCTGGATCCGGCGCCGGTGGTGTTCGAGGAGATGTTGCGGGGTTGGGCGGCTCAGCAGCGCAGCCGTTTTCTGGCCGAGGCGACGGTGGCGCAACGGCTGCGGTTGGTGCGGCGGCTGGCGGAGTTCTCGGGGCTGTATCCGTGGCAGTGGACGCCGGCTGAGGGGGAGGCGTTCATTTGCCACCTGCGTGGTGGCGACAGGCCGCTGGCGTTGTCGACGGTCCGCGGCTACGAGGTGGACCTGCGGATGTTCTGTGAGTACCTGCTGGATGCCCGGTACGGCTGGGCCTCGGTGTGCGTCGAGCGGTTCGGCATGGCGCCGCAGCAGGTGTTTCACCAGGACAACTCCGTGGTTCACGTCGAGGAGTACGAGGGCGATCCGGGGCGGCGGCCGTTGACCTACGACGAGTTGCAGGCGCTGTTCGACGCGGCCGACGCCCGAGTCGAGGAGATCAGGTCGCGGGGGGTTAAGGGTGCGCTGGCCGCGTCGCGGGATGCGGCGATGCTGAAGCTGACGTACGCCTTCGGGCTGCGGCGGCGTGAGGTGGCGATGCTCGACCTGGTGGACGTGCGGTCGAATCCGAAGGCGCGGCAGTTCGGCCGGTGCGGGATGGTCATGGTGCGCTTCGGCAAGGCGTCGCGGGGAGGGCCGCCGCGGCGGCGAACGGTGCTGCTGGTGCCGGAGATGGATTGGGTGGTGCCGGTGGTGGAGCACTGGTTGCACGAGGTGCGCCCGGCGCTGGAGCCGGGAAAGCACCCGGCGCTGTGGGTGACGGAACGCCGGGGGCGGGTGGCCACGCGGTCGGTCAACGAGGCGTTCGTCGCGGCGCGGGAGGCGGCCGGGCTGGACCCTGCGCTCAACCCGCACTGCCTGCGGCATTCGTACGTCACCCACCTGATCGAGTTCGACTACCCGGTCAAGTTCGTGCAGGACCAGGTGGGGCACAAGTTCGCCAGCACCACCGCCATCTACACCGGGGTGTCCAACGACTACCGCAACCAGTTGCTCCAACGCGCCATGCGGGAGCGACTCGGAGAGATGTGGGAAACGCAGTGATCAAGAAGATGGGTTACCGGTGGCATCTGCGGCAGTTGATGGCCGCCAAGGAGATGTTCGCCACCACGGACCTGGTGCCCCTGCTGGCCGAACGCGGTGTCACGTTGTCTCGGGAGCAGGTGTTCCGGCTGGTGACGCAGCCTCCGCAGCGGCTGTCGATGGACACTCTCGTCGCCTTGTGCGACATCCTTGAGTGCACGCCGAACGACCTGATCGAGCCTCAGGTGGTGAGCCAGGCGGTTCGCAAGGCCGCGACCGGTGGAGGCAGGGCCGCCACCGGTCGCGGCAAGGTGGCGCCGCTGGCGGCGCCGCGGGCCACGATCCGCCGGCCCAGACACGAGTGAGCCCACGCAGGCGACGCGACCGCAACCGCTACACCGGCGATCCCACCGAAACGGCCCAGGAGCGGCTGCTCGCACACGTCCTCGCGGCGGCCGGCCCGCAGCTGTCCCGCGAGACGGCGCAGACGTTGCTGGAACGCGCGAACGCGTGGACGTTCGTCCCGATGCGCCAACTCGACCAGCACCTGGCCGCCCGACCGGACGCGCTCGTCGCGCCGGACCCGCACGCGCCGAGGGTTCTCCTCCGGCTGATCTACACCCTGGTCGACGCCGGCCTCGGGGACGTGGTCACGCTGCCTCGCTGCGCCGGGTGCGGGCGACCGGTGGACCTTCGACACGGGCGACCGCACCCGGATGGGACCGGCCGATGCTGCCAGCGGTGCATGCTCAAGGCCGAGCAGATCATCTGCGCACGGTGCGGGCGGCCAGGCGACCGCAGCGCGCGCCGCGACGACGGGGTGATCTGCCGGTCCTGCTACCGCACCGACCCCGCCCGTCAGCAGCAGTGCGCCGGCTGCGGCCGGCGGCGCCCGCCCACTCGGCGGACGGCTGACGGCGAACCCCTGTGCCAGGCCTGCGCGCCCCGCCCGATCCACGTCTGCGTGACCTGCGGCCAGTCCGCTCCCGCGCATGCGATCACCGAGTCGGGGCCGGTCTGTCGAAGCTGCTACCGGGCTCCAGAACGCCGCTGCGGAGGCTGCGGCCGCACGCGGCCCATCAAACGCCGCGCCGCTGGCGACGACCCGGATCTCTGCGCCGCGTGCAACGAGTCGCCGGTCTCCGAATGCGGCGCCTGTGGTCGGTGGCGGCACTGCCAGCGCGGATCGGATGGTGTGTTGCGCTGCCCTGGCTGTCGTCCTCGACCGCTGCGCGAGTGCGCCGTCTGCCAGCGTCGCCGCACCACCCAGGCGTACTGGCCGATGGGGCCGGTGTGCTCGACCTGCTACAGCGAAGCCCTGAACAATCCGGGCCCCTGCGCGGCCTGCAAGCAGGTCCGGGTCCTCGTCGGCCGCGACGAGCGGGGAGCAGGCTCATGCGGGCCCTGCGCGATCCGCGCCACCGGACGGGGCGGGACGCGTGCGAGCCTGGACTATCTCTGCGCCTCGTGCGGCGAGGCCGGCGACCTCTACGCCGCGCACCGATGCGCCCGCTGCGTACTCACCGACCGAGTCAGCGACCTCCTTGGCGACGAAGACGGCTCCATCGATCCACAGCTGCTTCCCTTCGCCGACGCGCTGGTCAACGCGGCCATCCCACGGCACGTGCTCACATGGCTTCGGCGCAGCGACTCCGCCCGGCTTCTCGCCGAGTTGGCTTCCACCAGGACGCCGGTCACCCACGACGTCCTGGACCGGCTCCTGCTGTCGAGGAAGGCGCCGGCGGTCGACTACCTTCGCAAACTGCTCGTGGCCACCGGTGTCCTGCCCGAGCGGCTGGAGCCGCTGGCCCGGCTCGAACCATGGCTCGACGCCCAGCTCGCGGACCAGCCAGCGGATCACCAACGCCTTGTTCGCCCCTTCGCCCAGTGGGTTGTCCTGCGCAAGGCCCGCCGCGCCGCGAACCGAGGCCGATATACCGTCAGCTCGGCCAATGCCGACCGCGAGGACATCAGCCAGGCGCTCGTGCTGCTGTCCTGGCTGCGACAGCGCGGCCTGGCGATCGATGACCTCACCCAAGCTCACCTGGACGAGTTCATGGCCGACGGTCGGGCCCATCGACGCCGAGCGGTTCGGGCGTTCACCACCTGGACCGCCGCCCGAAGGATCACCCCGGAACTGGTCATCGCCCGCCGGCGCGACGACACTCCCTCGCGGTTCCTCGCCGAAGACCACCATCTCCACTTGCTCCGGCGATGCCTCACCACCGGCGATTCCACGCCGATCGACGTGAAAGTCGCCGGTAGCCTCATCCTGCTCTACGGCGTCCGGCTGTCGAAGATCCACGCGTTGACCACCGACCGCCTGACCCGAGACGACCAGGGGACCTACCTGACCATCGACTCCGTGCCGGTCCTGCTGCCCCCGAACCTCGCGCAGCTCGTCGACCAGCTCATCGCGGAACCACCACGCAGGTTCGGTCTGCACCCCGCGGTCCAGGTGCCCGCGACCTACCTCTTCCCGGGCAAACCGCCGACTCGCCCCATCGCGGCGGCCAGCCTCGGAGCCCGCCTGCGCCAGCACGGCATCCCGGCCGGCGCCGCCCGTAACACCGCCCTTATCGCCCTCGCGGCCGACCTACCCGGACCAGTCATCGCAGACCTCTTCGGTCTCGCCCGCAAGACCGCCGCCACCTGGAGCAACTACGCACGAGCCGACTGGACGGCCTACCTCAACAGCCGGCCCGAGCCCGAGCCCCCCACGTCCTGATCTTGTTCGGGAACGCGATCCTCGGAGCGTCGCAGCGATGCCGGTGCGCCGATACGATGCGCCGATGCAGGCGCCGCTGTGGCAGCGCACCATCGGCCGGCTCGGGGAGAGCAGCACCATCACGCTGTCCGGGGAACTCGACCTGTCGACCCAGACGTACGCAACGCGCTCACCGGCGAGCTTCAGCGGCCCGGCCTCACCAGCCTGCTCATCGACATGTCAGCGGTCACCTTCATCGACTCCACCGTGACTGCCACGCTCGTCTACGCCTACAACGCCGCACACGATGCGGGTCGCCAGCTCACCAACGCGCCCAGCCGGCGGGTGCAACGAATCCTGGAGCTCATCGGGCTGTCGTACCTGCTCGACCCGGCAGGCCGATAGTCCGCCGGCCGAGCCCACCGGGTCTAGGGAGCCTCCCGGGCGGGTGTTCGGCGCCGCCCGCACCCTTTTTGCGCTTCTGGTCGGTGATGCCGACGGCATCACCCCTCTCTTCGCCCATCATCACCTCCGCGAAATTGTTTTCAGTGGAATTCCCGCCGAGCAAGCGGCGTGAATATGTGTCATGTCGCGAGGTTCACCTTTCGCAAGGCGTAGCACCGTTCGATCCATTGGCCTATTGGAATGGGCAAATTACGTTCTGCACATGCAATGTCGCTGCCTGGTGGTCGTTCGGCTGTCAGGCTCACGGAGGGAGAGCGCGTGCGTATCAGCAAAGTGCTGCTGGCGGGGGCGGTGATCGCGGCCGGTGGGCTGGCGTTCCCGGCCGCCGCGTCGGCCGGAAATCCCGCGTTCTGCGGATCCAACCTGGTCTGCATCTACGATGGCAACAGCTGGGTCGGATTCCTGGGTTCGCGTGGTCCCGGTGGTGGTATCGCGAATGTGAGCGCCTCCGCGAACGATCACATGGACTCGTGGGAGAACCGGACGAGCACGAATGCCGCCTGGTACTACGACCACGACGGTGGAGGTGCGTGCAGGAACATGGCGAAGCTGACCGAGGACGACAACATCAACGTCTTCGACAGTGACGAACTGTCGTCGTGGCGGACCGATCGCGGGTGCTGATCTCGCCGGCCGACGCCGCTGAGACCCTGCTCGCCGTCGAGGGTGTCAGCCGTCGCTTTGTGACCCGTTCGGAGACGGTGTGGGCCGTGCGGGAGGCGGACCTGCGGGCGCGTGCGGGCGAGTTCGTCTGCGTGTTCGGCGCCAGCGGGTCCGGCAAGTCGACGTTGCTGAACCTCGTCGCGGGGCTGGATCAGGCGGATGACGGCCGGATCCTCGTTGAGTCGACCGATGTTGGTCGGCTCAACGAGGACCAGCGGGCGCGGCTGCGTCTGACCAGCGTCGGGGTGGTCTTCCAGGACCACAACCTGATTGAGGAGTTCACGGCGCGGGAGAACGTGGCGCTGCCGCTGGAAGTCACCGGTGTGCCCTATCGGGAAGCCCTCGTACAGGCCGACCAGCAGTTGGCGAGGGTCGGGTTGGAAGGTCTGGGAGGTCGCCTGCCGACCCAGTTGTCCGGCGGGCAGCGGCAACGCGTGGGGATCGCCCGGGCGCTGGTCGGCGACCGGCGAGTGCTGCTCGCCGACGAACCGACCGGGGCGTTGGACTCCACCAACTCGCGGGCGTTGTTCGTGCTGCTGCGGCAGCTGTGCGACCAGGGCACCCTGGCGGTGGTCTGCACCCACGACATGATGTGCCGCGAGTACGCCGACACCGTGTACGAGATGGTCGACGGCCGTGTCGTTCGCCGGGATCTGGCGGCGGAGAGGACAACCTGACGTGCGGATCCGGCTGGTCGCGTCGGTGGCGCGCAGATTCGTGCGTAGCAGGTCGTTGGGACGGTCCACGTTCTTGGTCGCGGTGACGGCCGCACTGCTGGTCGCGGTGTTCGTCACGCTGAACGCGTTCACGCTGTCCCCACGGCAGGTCACCGACCGCGATCTCGGGCGTTTCGATTCGCAGATGGATCTGACCGACGTCACCCGGATCCGGCCGGGTGACGCCCAGGTGGTCCAGCAGTTGGCAGGGGCGGCCCGAGGCGGCGGGGCATCGGAGGCGGTGGTGACGCTGGCCTCGTTCGACGTGCGCCCCGACATGGCCCGGCCGCCGTTCACCCTCTACACCGAGGCCCCCTGGCCGGCTGACCCGTTTCCTCGCCGCTACCAGCTGCGGGAAGGGCGGTGGCCCAGCCAACCCGGCGAGGTTCTGGTGACCGACGCGCTGCGGCGGGTCCTCGGGCCGGTCGAGTCGTTCACCGTGTTCTCTGGCAACGACCGACTGCGCGTCGTCGGCGTCGCCCGGGACCTGTTCGGTGCCACACCGCGCATCCTCGCCGCGAACGGCACCTGGGCGTCGCTGAGCGACGCGACCGCCCGCAACTTCTCCACCGTCCTGGCCACCGCGACAGTGCACTGGAACGGCGGCGACCAGCAGCGGATGATCACGTCGGTGACCGCCGTCGTCGCCGGTGACCTGCCCAAGGCATCACCCGGCGCCGTCGAGAAAGAACTCGCCGCCGCGGTGCGGACCCGGGCACACGAGCTGACGAAACCCCGCCGGTCGTGGACCGACCGGCTCCCGATCGCCTACGACATCCCATCGCTGGCACTACCGCTGCTGACGGTGCTCACCGTCTTCGGCCTCAACGCCCGCCGCTTCCGCCGCAGCATGGCGATCATGACGTCGGTCGGGATGAACAGAACCACCGCCACCGCGGGTGTCGCCGCCGCGACAACGGTGTGGACCCTGGCCGCGGCTGCCGCTGGCATCCTCACCGGCGTTGGCCTCGGCGCCGTCGCCCGGCCGGTGGTAGACCGATTCCTTCCCGGACCGATCTCCCCATGGCCGGACCTGCTCGCACCGGCCGGGCGGCTGCTCGCGGTCACCGCCGTGGCGTGCCTGGTCGCGGCGCTCCTCCTGCACCTGGCCCACCCCCGATCCGTGCCAGCACCAGCGGCCGGGGCCGCGCCGGCCCGACAGGCACCCGAGGACCGTCGTCAGCGCATCAACGGCAGGGCCGTTCGCCGCGTCGCCGCCGTCATCGCGGGCATCGCGATCATCATCCAGATCGGCATGCTCGACACTGTTCCGAAGGCCATGGTGCTGACGGCGACCCTCGCCGCGGCGGTCCTGCTGTTCACCCCCGAAGTGGTCGGCACGGCGATCCGCCTGCTGCCCATCACCGAACCTCGCACCCGCCTGGGCCGCCAGCAGCTGCACAATGACCGCACCCGAGCCGTCGCCGCCGTCGCCGTCCTCACCGCCGCCCTCGGCGCCCCGCTGGGCATGATGACGCTGCTCGCCACCCTGATCACGACCGCGCAGGACGACGTCGTCTCCACCGTCGCGCCACACCAAGTGGTCCTCTCAGGACCCGGTGGGGCCATGCAACCTCCCTCTCCCGAGGTGGTCACCGCCGTCTCGGCCCGGCTCACCTCCGCCGCACCACCCGTGAAGACCGGATACCTGACGACCGACAAGGTGCACGTCACGGTCAAGGACGCCGGCATCGGCGCCGTCCTCATAGTCGACACCCCCGAACAGGCCAGCCGGCTGAACAACCACCCGCTCACCGACCAGCAACTCCAGACACTGCACCGCGGCGGCCTGCTCGTCTGGGATGACGGACCCACCCAGCGGCCGCTACTCACACACGACCTGGCCAGCGACCGGGTGACAGCCACCAGCCCCGCCCTGCCCGCGATCCGCACCACCTTCGAACCAGCATGGACCGCCGGCGTCAGCGGCCTGCTGCTCAGCGCGACCGCCCAGCGTCTCAACCTCACCATCACCCCAGCCGCGGTCGTGTTCACCGACGTCAGCGACGACCAGGCAACCGCCGCCGAGCAAGCCGCCATCGACAACGGACTCGACCCGCTGCAAGTCGGCATCTACCAGCCACCCGAACCCATCAAGGTCCCCCCGGCCTACTACACCGCCGTCCTTGGCCTCGCCGCGATCGTCCTGGCCACGACCATGGCCGTCGCCCGCAGCCAAGTGATCACACTGCGCAGCTACCTCGGCCGGCTCATCGCCATCGGCCTGTCCCCGCGATGGGCCCGGCACGTCCTGCTCATCCAGAACGGCCTCGTCATCCTGGTCAGCACCGCACTCGCCGCGCTCATCGCCGTGCCGCCAGTCATCATCACCGCCGTCAAGCTCCGAGGCTTCACCCTGTCCATCCCGTGGACCTGGCTCCTGATGATCACCGCCGCGTTCTACCTCGCCACCATCACCGCGAGCATCCTGGCCAGCCGACGGCTCGCCAGCAACGACCGCCTCACCGCCTGAGCCCTGATCGTCGGTCAGGGACTCCACCCGCACAGGCACCCACCTGCGGCCGCGATCCGGATCTTGCAGCCCCACGCCGCGCTCATGATCAGGGAATAGCGCAGGAATCGAATAGGTGCACTCCACCAGTGCCCTGGGCAACCGGGCCGCCACCATTTTCTGCTCGCTGCCGTGGGCTCCACCGGGACGGCCATAACGGGCCCCACCACGGGCCGGTCTCGCCGAGAGTCAAGTAACGGTGCGTGAGGGCCAAGACTGCTGGTGCTGGCGCATGGCAGTGCGCGGATCTGCCGAGAAGAGTGCATGCCTCGGGTGTGCGGATCGTCCTGTCGGTCTGCGGTAATCCGTGCGACCTTGATGGTGAAGATGGGTCGCGCCGGGCGGTCCGAGGCGGCCCTGGCCTAGGTGTCCTGCGGACGCGATTCGGCGGTGGCGCGGTGGTAGCGGCCGGCGAGCGCACGCACGAGTTCGACGAGTTCCGCGGGTTCCGTCACGGTGAAGTCGACGCCGAGCAGGCCGAGGTGGACGGCGAGCGCCTCGATGCTGTCCGCGCCGGTGTCCAGCAGACAGTGGGTGTCGTCGACCGGGGTGACGGTGCCGATGGCGGCGTTGATTTGCTCGATGAGCTGTTCGGCCGGTGCGTGTACGACGACCTGGGCCCGGTACCGCCAGGCGGCCGACGACACGCCCCGGCGTACCTGGTCGACGGCTTCCTCGGGAAGATCTCGGGGGGTGAATCTGGGACCTGTTGGGGTGCGTGGGTGGAGCCGGTCCACCCGGAACGTCCGCCAGTCAGCCCGCTCGACGTCGAACCCGACGAGGTACCACCGTCGTCCCCAGTTGACCAGCCGGTACGGTTCCACCTCGCGCCGACTCTCGGAGCCGTCGTGGCTTCGGTAGTCGAATCGCAGGCGCTCGTGGTCCCGGCAGGCGGCGGCGAGGGCGCTCAGCGTGTCGGCGTCCACCCGCGGGCCCAGGTCGTCCCGGGGCACCGCTACGGCGTACTGCTTGAGGGCGTCGACGCGACGCCGGAGGCGGGCTGGCAGCACCTGCTCCAGCTTGGCCAGTGCGCGCAGCGAGGTTTCCTCGACCCCGGTGATGGTGCCCCCGGCGGCGGTGCGGAGCCCGATCGCCACCGCGACCGCCTCCTCGTCGTCGAGCAACAGGGGCGGCAATGCGGCGCCGGCGCCGAGTCGGTAGCCGCCTACCGCGCCTCGGGTGCCGTGCACCGGGTAGCCGAGGTTTCGCAGGCGGTCCACGTCGTTGCGGACGGTGCGGGTGCTGACCGTCAGCCGCTCGGCCAGTTCGGCGCCGGTCCACTCGCGGGGCGTCTGGAGTAGCGAGAGCAGGCGCAGCAGCCGCGCCGAGGTTTCCAACATTCTTCGGAGTCTGCCAGTTCATTAGGAACGGACCTTGCCTAAACGGATCGTACGCTGATGACCATGACGAACGACAGCACGATCGCCCCGTTCCGGATCGACATCCCCCAGTCCGAGCTCGACGATCTCCAGCAGCGGCTGGCCCGGACCCGATGGGCGGAGGAACTGCCCGCGGACGAGTCGGCGCCGGCCGGCCCGGTGCCGCCCGGTTGGGAGTACGGCGTACCGGTGGGCTACGTCAAGCAGCTGGTCGAGCGGTGGCGCACCGGGTACGACTGGCGGGCCTGGGAAACAAAGTTGAATGCGTACCCGCAGTTCACGACGGAGATCGACGGCCAGAACGTCCACTTCCTGCACGTGCGGTCGCCGGAGCCGGACGCGACGCCGCTGATCCTGACCCACGGCTGGCCGACCACGGTGGTCGAGTGGCTGGACGTGATCGGCCCGCTCACCGACCCGCGGGCCCACGGCGGCGACCCGGCGGACGCGTTCCACCTCGTCATTCCGTCGGTGCCGGGCTTCGGCTTCTCCGGGCCGACCCGGGAGCGTGGCTGGGACCGGTACCGGGTGGCCCGGGCCTGGGCCGAGCTGATGCGCCGGCTCGGGTACGACCGGTACGGCGCGGTCGGCAACGACGGCGGGTCGCTGATCTCGCCCGAGGTGGGCCGGGTCGACCCCGAGCACGTCTGCGGCGTGCACGTGACGCAGGTCTTCTCGTTCCCGTCGGGCGACCCCGCCGAGCTGGCCGGCCTCTCCGAGGAGGAGCGCGGCAAGCTCGCGTTCGCCGAGTGGTTCACCACCAACCGGGGCGCCTACGACAAGCTCCAGTCCACCGAGCCGCAGAACCTGGCGCACGCCCTGGCCGACTCCCCGGCCGGTCTGCTCGGTTGGCACGCGCAGCTGCTCGGCGCGTCGCTCGACCCGGACTTCGTGCTCACCAACGTGATGATCTACTGGCTGACCAACACGGCCGCCTCAGCCGCCCGGTTCTACTACGAGGACGCGGCGGCGGCCCCCGTACAGCAGAAGTCGAACGGCCGGGGCACCACCGTGCCGAAACCGACCACCGTGCCCCTCGGCCTGGCCAACTTCGCCTGGGACTACCAGTCCATCCGGACGTTCGCCGACCGCGACCACGAAAACATCGTCTCCTGGAACGTCTACGACCGGGGCAGCCACTTCGCCGCCCACGACGCGCCCGATCTGCTCGTCCACGACATCCAGCAGTTCTTCCGCAAGGTTCGCTGATCCGCCGCCGGTTGTCGGCGGACCCCATCAGACCCCCCAGTCTTCACACGAAGGGAAACCCTCATGTATCTCGTCATCGGTGCCACGGCTCACTTTGGACGTCAGACCGTAGAGGAGCTGGTCGCCGCGGGCGCCCCGGTGCGGGCGCTGACCCGTACCCCGGAACAGGCCGGGCTCCCGGCGGAAGTCGACGTCGTCCAGGGCGATCTGACCAAGCCCGAGACGCTGCCGGCGGCGCTGGCCGGCGTCGAAGCCGCCTTCCTGGTTCTGCAGTACGGGATGGATGTCGCTCCGCTGCTGGCGGCCGCGGGCCAGGCCGGGGTGCGGCGGCTGGTGTTCCTGTCCTCGGGGGCGGTCGTCCCGGGCGCCGAGCGGCAGCCCGACGTGATCGCCCAGTACCACCGCGATGTCGAGCGGGCCATCGAGGCGTCCGGGATCGAGTGGACGTTCCTGCGGCTGCTCTTCCCCGCCATCAACTCGTTGACGTTCGCGATGCAGCTCCAGGGCGGTGACGTCATCCGCGCGCCGTACACCGAAGCCGCGTTCAGCGCCGTGCACGAGCGGGACGTCGCCGAGGTGGCCGCGCGGATCCTGACCGGCGGCGGGCACGCGGGGCGGGCCTACGATTTGACCGGCCCCGAGTCGCTGACCCAGGCGCAGCAGGTCCGCGTCCTCGGCGAGACGTTGGGGCGCCCGCTCACCGTCGAGGACCTCGACCCGGAGCCCGTGCTGGAGCAGATGAGCCAGTTCATGGACCCCGAGTTCCTGGCGGCGCTGTTCGCTCTCATGGCGCAGGCGATCGGCAAGCCCGCGCCGGTCAACGACGTCATCGAGCAGATCACCGGGCACCCCGCGCGCACCTACGCCGAGTGGGCCGCGGATCACCGGGCCGACTTCGGCGGCTGATCAACGAGGCAGGGGCGGCATCCGCCGCCCCTGCCGTGTGGACGGGAAGGACGGCACGGTGGCACAGGTGCTGGGGCGACGGGAGTTGGGGCGAGCCCTGCTGGCCCGTCAGTGGCTGCTGGAACGGGCCGACGCGACCGTCGAGGAGGCGGTCACCCGGCTGGTCGGCATGCAGGCGCAGGCACCGTACGCGCCCTACTTCGGGCTCTGGAGCAGATTGCGGAAGTTCGGCACCGCCGACCTGGCCGACGCGCTGACCGAGCGCCGCCTGGTGCGGGTCGCGCTGATGCGCAGCACCGTCCACCTGGTCACCACGGCGGACTACCGCTCGTTGCGGCCATGGGCGCAGCCCGCGCTCGACCGTGAGCTGGACACCGCATTCAAGACGACCCTCACCGGTCTGGACCGTGCGACCGTGGCGGAGTCCGGCCGGGCGCTGCTCGGCACACGACACCTCACCCCCAAGGAGCTCGGGGCGGCGCTGCACCAGCGATGGCCCGATCGCGAGCCCCGCGCGCTCGCCACCGTAGTGCGGAACCTGGTGCCGCTGGTCCAGGTGCCGCCACGCGCCATCTGGGGCGTCGGCGGCACCACCCGGTACGCGACGGCGGCCGGCTGGACCGGAGCCGAGCCCGCCCCCGCCGCCGACTCTGAACAGATCGTGCTGCGCTACCTCGCCGCGTTCGGCCCGGCCTCGGTCACCGACGTGCAGACGTGGGCCGGCCGAACCCGGCTGCGTCCCGTCCTGGAGAGGCTGCGGCCGCGGCTGGCGGTCTTCCGTGACGAGCACGGGGTGGAGCTGTTCGACCTGCCTGATGCGCCACGCCCCGACGCCGACGCCTGCGCTCCGGTTCGCTTCCTGCCCGAATACGACAACCTCCTGGCCTCCCACACCGACCGCACCCGCGTGATCTCAGAGGAGGCCCGCAAACGGGTCATGACGCGCAACGGGATGCGCGCCACCTTCCTGGTGGATGGGCAGGTGACGGGCGCCTGGAAGCTCCATCCGGGCAAGGCGTCAGCGACTTTGGAGATCGACCCGTTCCGGCCGCTGACCGCCACCGAGCGTGCCGAGGTCGAGGCCGAAGGCGCCCGACTGCTGGAGTTCGCCGCGCCCGGCGCCGCCCACGACCTCCGCGACGGCACGGCCCCGTCCGTCGGCTCCGAGGACAAGGTGACCGGCGAGGAAACCGATCAGCACTGATCAAGCCGTGCTCATGCGCGCCTTCCAGGTACCCGCTCAGGGCGCCGCCAGTGCGTCTGGCGAACTTCAGAGAGCCTCGACGATGGCCGCTCAGCTACAACTGCACGATCGCAACGCCACTATTTGGCCGCCGGACCTAAGAGGTCCGAGGACACGAGGAAGGCGGCCGTTCCGTCCTCAGCAGCTACGCCGTCGGGCTCCGTCGACACCAGGACCAGCGATACCGGCGAGGCATCGGACTCATCCCGGAACTCCTTGACGATGCACCGCACCACAGCCGGCCTCGGCAACAGTGATTCGGGATCAAGGTCGACACCGAAGATCGGCGCCTTGTCGACGAGCGACCATGCGCGGCCCTGCGCATCGGTGAACACGACCCGGACCACGGCCGGGAAGAAGGCCCGGTCCACCCACTCGACCGCTTCGCAGGAAAGATCAACGTGGTCACCAGGTCGGAGGGCGTGTCGGTCCATCTGCTCGCATCCTGCCTGTCGAAGTATCCCGGGTGCGGCGCGTTCGGTCTCTACGATGCCGCGAACAGATCATCAATGGCGCGTCGGGTGCGTTCCTCGCTGGCCGGCATCGGATGCGTGTAGACCCGGAGCGTGAACCCGGAGTCGGCGTGCCCGAGGCAACGACGCAAGGGCCTTGCTGCTCTCCCCCGCGTCAAGCAGCGACGAGGCATGTGGCCCGGCTTGATCGAGGCCAGTTGCCGAGAGCCGAAGAACGGCAGCAGGTGCTTCCGGACCCGGAACTCCGTGCTCTCCCGGGTCGACTCGTGAGCGCGTGCGGAGCCAGGTTCCGGCGTACTCGGCGAAGGTCATCCGGCCGGCGAGCGGTTCGACGTAGGAGCCACGGAGCTTGTCCGTCTCGGTCGAGACAAGAAACGCCTCAGCATCACGCTTGGCCCGGTCTGGGAAGGACTTCTTGCGTTCCCTGCCGTCTGGCCCGATGTAGCGCACGCGGTAGCGCAGCCCCTTGCCGAACAGTTCCGTCTTGACTCGCTCCGGCCGACCGTTCGGATGGGTCAGGCGCCCAATGGCCTTCCCGCCTTACCCTGACGCGCATGACCGACAGCGTCGAGGCTAGTCAATCTGCGAGCACCGGCAGTTGGGTCCTCACCGCGAACGTCCGCCCACTGGTCGAGTCACTGGCAGCCCTGATCGATTACGAGGCCGACAACTGGGACTGGGACGCCATCGACGCAGGGCTGCGCGGGACCGACGCCGAAGACCCACACGGGTGGTACGACTATCCACTCGTCGGGACCACCACGCTCCGTCTAGAGCTGGCGAACGACCCCGGTTCCATCGTCACGATGGTTCAGGTCCACGACGCGCCCAACCAGCTATTGGCAGCCCGCATCGAAACCATCATGTCGATGCTTGCCCGCTATCAGGTCATCGCTTAGCGCCCGCCGATTTCCAGGCCGCTACACCGCCAAGATCAGGGCATCTCCAGGGCGTCAGGGCGTCCCTAGGGCGTCAAACGCCGGCCAATGTTGACCAGAACGACCGTCGACACCCGAACATAGAACCAGCTCAGAGCCATGATCAGGCCTCTGAGCTGGTGGGCGACGGACGAGTCGACCTGTACGCCGGATTATGGCTGCGACACCCCTGCTGACCATGGACGGAGCCTGGCGACAACCGCTGTAGGCCGTCGCCAGGCCGTCGCAGTCACTTGTCTTCTGCACCCGGCCGCCGGGGAAACTCTGGGGTCGTACGCCGAGTAGGGCAAAAGAGCCGGGTGCGAAGCCCTCAACCATCTGGTCAGAAGACGACTTCGGGCGGGCGGCGCACATCCGGCGCAGCTTTGCCGAAAGCCCGAAGAATGACACCGGCCCGCTCGGCATGACCCGCAAATAGTGCATGGCCGTGCGGCACCAGGCTCGCTCTCGCACGCCAATTGTCAAGGTCTTCGGCCCCTATCCCTCGACGAACCAATCTGCTGGGCCGAGGGGGAATATCGTGCGATATCAGGTGACTCCGAACCCTGGCAGGCTCCTGCCGCGAGTAGAACCGCGAGAGGCCATTCCATCCGTTGAAATGAATCTGCAATAGCCTGAACCCACCTGAGCGCATCAAGCGCATATCTTTGGTGGGCTCAGCTGCGCACCACTCTAGCAGATTCTCATTGTAGTGAGGAACGAAATATGAAATTAAGGCATGCTCGGCAAGGTCAATGGTGGGCGCTAGAATTCTACTGGTTTCGCGATCAATGTAGACGCCATAGTAACCGCCCAGCATATCGGGGCCATCATCGAGATCATTGATATGATCATCTGACCCCATCTGTATATACTCGACCTCCAGCGGAGTAAGGAATATGTCCCACCCCTCAGCTAGGTGGTCTTCGTATATCCTTTGCAGCTTCACGTGCTTCTGCGTCCGCTCCCAGACATTGCTTGAGCCTTCCCGGCCGTACGCCTTGCCGACGTATACCACCTCCTGCCCGGCGATGTGCTCTGCCGCATTCGAGTGGAAACTGGCGAGGGCCCATGCGTCACCGTGTATCACTTGATCTGCAACCCGCAGCGAAAAGTAGCTCCCATCGGCATGCACACGGAAGTCCTGGATGGGGTCACCTCCCGGCGGCGGATAAAGAACGATTTTCTCCCGCCACACCGACTCCGAACCCTCACGACGACCATAAGCCATCACTTTGGCACCATAAGGTTTCCAAGCGGCGGTCGCAGGATCTAGGCGCACCCGAGGGCGACGCGAGATCAAGTATAGGTGAGAATTTCGGAGGGCAATGGCCAGGTCCTGTGAATCGAACCTGCGCTGATAAATATGAACTGGCTGCACACCAACGGTTAGAGATCCGGCCACGTCCACCACTGTAAATGACAGTATTTGTCGTAGGCAGACACGACCACCCTCTTCATACGCTCAAAACTTATCCTTTAGGAACTTTATGGGACATTCTTGCCTGTCAAAAAGACGACACGGGGAGTGCAGAAGTTCATTATTGCCATGGCCAAAGATCATCAATGGCACGGCGGGTCCGTTCCTCGCTGGCCGGCATCAGGTGGGTGTAGACCCGCAGCGTGAAGCCGGGGTCGGAATGCCCTAGGTACGAGGCAAGGGCCTTGATACTCTCCCCCGCGTCGAGAAGCGCGGAAGCGTAGAAGTGGCGCAGCGCGTGCATCCCGGTAGTCCGCGTCGGGACGATGCCGGCCGCCTCGACCGCAGGACGCCAGCTCTTCCCGTCGAAGGTGGCCCGCTTGATCGCACCCCGCCGGGTGGTGGTGAAGATCAGTGGCACCGTCTCCCGCTCGTCGCTGAACGGGTCTTCCCACGGCAGAGTGATCGACAGCGGAGGGTACTTGTCGGCGTGCTCTTTGAGCGACTGAGCCACCGAGTCGGGCAGCGGTACGCGGCGGTCCCGATCGTTCTTGGGCAGGCCGAAGACCAGCCGGGAGCGGACCACCTTGACTTGCCGAACGACGTGGACCCAGCCCGACGCGAAGTCGACGTCATCGACGCCGAGCCCGAAGATCTCACCCTGCCGCATCCCACAGCCGGCGCCCAGGTCGACCATCGGGCGGTACCGCTCAGAGAGGCCACCGCGGATTGCCGAAACCTCGTCGGCCCGCCACGGAACGACGCGACGTTGTACCGGTCGGGGCGGCTTGACGGAGGCGGCCGAGCAGGGGTTCTTGGCGATGCGCTCGTCATCAACGGCCGCGCTAAGGATGGTCCGCAGGTGCGCGAAGACGACGGCCCGGGTCGCTGGGGCCAGCTTGCCGACCATCCCGGCATCCCACTCCCGGATGTGCCCCGGCTTGATCGAGGCCAGTTGCCGAGAGCCGAAGAACGGCAGCAGGTGCTTCCGTACCCGGAACTCCGTGCTCTCCCGGGTCGACTCATCGAAGGAGCGCGTACGCAACCAACTCTCGGCGTACTCGGCGAAGGTGATCCGGCCGGCGGACGGGTCGACGTACGAGCCCCGGAGCTTGTCCGTCTCGGTGGAGACGAGGAAGGCGTCAGCGTCGCGCTTGGCCCGGTCCGGGAAGGACTGGCTACGTTCCCGGCCGTCCGGGCCGATGTACCGGACCCGGTAGCGCATCCCCTTGCCGAACAGATCCGACTTGATCCGCTCCTTTCGGCCGCCGGGGTGCCGGATCACCTTGTACCAGCGATCTTCTACGTGTCCCATCAGGCCGCCGCCTGCTCACGTACCCACGCCCGGACCGAATCCGGCTCATACCGCAGGTGTCGACCGACCCGAGCCGCCGGCGGACCGTACTTGACCTTGCGCCAGCGGTACAGCGTCTCAGCGGGCACCCGCAGGTACGCCGACACGTCCCGGATCGTCCACAGCTCGTCGACCGTCTTCATTGCTGCCCCTCCCCCGTGTCGTGCGTCGATCCGTCCGGTGATGTGCTCGACGGCGGCTGTGCGGCCCGGTCCTTAGCGGCAAGCAGCTCGGAGCGCCAGCGGGCGCGTTCGCTGATTGACCGCAGGAGGCGGTGCGCCATGGCAGGAACGTCGGGATCGTCGGGCCGGGCGAGTTCCCAGGCGTGTCGGACCGGTTCGACGTTGGCGCCCTGGTCGTCGACGCCATCCAGGCCGACAGTCACGCCGAGCAGTGCCCGCACCCAGGCCCGTACGTCGTGCTTGTGGTCGGTCAGCGTCTTGCCCGACCAGTCACGGGAGATGAGGATGCGCCGGCCGCCGATGCCGAGGGTGTCCCGCTGGTGGACCTTGCCCTTGCATCGGCCCGGCTTGAGCTTCGCGTTCGCCTTGCGCGGCTGGACGCCGTAGAGCAGCCAGTTCGCGCATCGGTCGGTGCACGGCGTGACGCGCAGTTCCTGCCACAGCCGGTCGAGGTGGGCACGCTGCCGGCCACTCGTGATCTTGTGGCAGTCGCCGGTGTGCTTGGTGATGTACTTCGTGACGTACCTGATGGTGCGTTCCGCGTCCTCGGTGCCGGGCATGACGCCGCGCGCGTCGACCTGGGCGCCGAAGCGGACCACGTGCACCGGTTCCGCGTCCGGGTCCTCGTCGATCGCGTCGAGCGCTTCCGTCCATCTGGTCAACGGCTGGCGGGTGTCCGGGTCGACCCACGTCGAGGCGTCCTCGTCCCATACCGGCGGCCGATCGGCGGTGTACCGCTGGACGTCGACCGAGGGCCACCACACCTGGTGGTACGTCGCCGCCGCAACGGTGCGCAGGATGTCCCGAGGGATGGTCCCCCGAATGGCGAAGTGAGCGTGTGGGGCGAGACGGCGCTGAGGCTCGACGCAGCCCGCGTACTGGACGTTCCAGCCCTCACACCGCCGCAGGTTCTGCCAGAACCGATCGAGCAGCCGGGGGAAGTGCACCGCATCCCAGGCGGCCCGCCGGTAGTCGTACCGGTCGGGATTGACCGGGGTGCCATCCGGGCGGACCGGCCCGTACGAGTCGAGCGTCAGCGTCAGCCACATCGACGGCCGGTAGGTCGACCCGTCCGGAGCGGTGTACGTCTTGCCGACCGTGCGCCGCTCGACCTTGCGCCGAGGCAGATCCGGGGCATCCTGGCGCCGCTTGGTCGACCGCTTCCGGCGCCGGCCGTTGTCCTCGTCGCCCTGGTCCTCGTCGCCGGTCGAGTGCGGCGGCGCGACCCGGCCGCGCAGACCTTCGGCGGTAATCGCCTCTTCCACCTCCGAGATCGCCTCGTTTAGGTCGGAGACCTGGTCCCACTGGCACGCCCGAGAAGCCTCGTCACGGGAGAACTCCAGGTGCCCGCGCAGCAGGATCAGCGCCTTCTGTTCCTCGGTCGCGGGTTCGGGGGGCGGTAGCGGCTCGTCGTCCCGGTGCCATCCCTCGCGGATCTGGGCCTGCCGCAGCCGCCGGTTCTTCTTGGCACACGGCGCGCACTTGTCCTCCCGCGTCGCGCCGCAGGGCAGGTCGATGACCTCGGTACGGCCGGTGTCGAGATCCGTGCGCCGCATGGCGAGCGGTCGGACGCAGACCCCGTATTCGGCCGCGATCTCCTTCAGCACGTCGACCGAGCGAGGAAGCGCCATGCGGGCCGCCCGCGACCCCGGCCGAGGAGCAACCGGAGTCGGGGCGGCCGGCACGAGGCCGGGCAGAGTCGGCGCAGTCATCGAATGATCCCGACGACGTGCGGCCGGTTGGACTGGACGACGCCACGCGGAGGCAGGATCGCCGCCGGGGCGGGGACAACGGCCGGATTCGGGTCGACCGGGCGAACTGGTTCGACCTCGGTGGTCTGCTCTGGTTCCTCGTACTGGTACGCGGTCGGCTGGTCCGGCTCGACAGCCGGTGGGGTGACGGGTGCGTTCGACAGGACGACCTTCACCAGGGCGAGGAAGGCCAGCGACGGCACCGCCGCCACGATCCAGCCCCACACCGACGGTTCGGCTTCCGCGACCTGGGCCGCGAGCGACAGGAGCGCGAACGCCACCAGCAGCGAGCCGACCAGGCCGACGGGGCGACCGGCACGCCGCCGGGCGCGGATCTCCAGGCCGAGGTAGATGGCCATCAGTTCGACCGCTACGGCGTTGGCCCAGCCGATCCAATGCGGTTGGCCGTGGGCCACGGACAGGTCGTGAACGTGGGTGAAGGCGGCAGCGCCGGCCATGGTGCCGATGGCAAGCAGGATCACCAGGCGTACGGCGGATTCGGTTCGTTGGCTCATCGCTGTTCCCCCTTCGCCTTCTCGCGGATGGTCACGTCGATCCGGATGCGCCGGCCGTCCAGGTCGCGGCGACGGTTGATGAAGTGGGCGAGCCCGCGCAACGCGGCGGCGGTCTGGTCGGCCGGCCCGACGAGCTGGATGTGAAGCGGACGCCGGAGGTGGTTGGTCAGGCGGATGAGGGGGGTCACGGCGGTTACCTCCGGGCCGGTCGGATGTCGGTGCGGATGTAGTCGGGAGGGGTGCCGAGCGCGGCGACCGCTTCGGAGAGGCAGCGCCACAGCGCCCACGCCTCGTCGGGGGTCAGGGACATCCGCCGCCGACCCGCACCGACCGCCAGATAGACCGGGTACGGGTCGGGCCGTTCGGGGTCGACCCGGACGGAGACGGCAGTAGTCGGTTCGGGGGTACGGAGCCGGTAGAACCGGCGGCCATTCGGGGTGGCGGTCACCGCGGCTCACCCCCGCTGTCCCGGTCGAGCAGGTTGCGCAGCGCGTCGGGCAGCAGCGGCCCGGACGGCTTGCGGGGCAACGGAAGGCGTACCGGTTCGGTGGCGGTTTCCCGGCCGACCTGGGCGAGGATGTCCGACGCGTCGACCGGCGCCGGGTACTGCCGCGCCATGTCGCGGATGTCGTCGTCGCTGACGTACGAGAACCGGACCCGCATCGGTCCGGGGGTGCCGTCGAGGATCACGTAGCCGACGCCCTTGGCCCATCGGGGCATCTGGTCAGCCAGCGCGCCCCGGTTGCGGGCACCGTCGCCAAGGACCAGGTCGACTTGCGACGCCTCAGTGAGCCCGAGCGCGATACGGGTCGGGAACAGGTCCCGGAACGGCAGCACCTCCTTGCGCGGGTCCTGCAACGCGGCCACGACCAGGACCCCGACGCCGGCACCCTGCGACAGCAACAGCCCCAGCGAGGACGCGATGCGCTTCCGCAGGTCGACATCTTGGAGGTACGCCGTCAGCGCCGCCATCTCGTCGACGACGACCACGACCAGGGGGTCAGCCTCAGTCGGGGTGTGCACCCGGACCGTTCCGGCCAACCGGGTCTGACGCTCACGCAGGACGGTCACGGCCTCGTCGAGCAGGTCCGCCATGGCCTCGAAGGACTTGCAGGCGAACCGGGCGAACATCGGCCGACCAAGCGCGAACTCCATCCCGCCCTTGGGGTCGATCACCCAGAGCCGCACCAGCCCGGAGGCGATCCCGCCGCCGAGGACCCGCACGAGCGACCAGAGCACCGAGCCCTTCCCCGACCGGGTGGCACCGCCGACCAGGACGTGAGTCGCGAGCAGGTGAAGCGACCATTTACGCAGGTCTTCCCGCCGGGCCAGCGGCAGCGCGGTGAAGTCCGGCACCGCCGGCACCGGAAACGGCGGAACCACCGTTCGCAGCGCATCGGTACGCACCAGCGCCAGGTAGACGACGGTCGGACGGTCCCGGTACCGCACTCGGTCGACGAGCCGAAGCAGCCAGGCACCCCGACCGGTCCGGGTCGGCGCCTCCTCGGGACGTTCCGCGTAGACCCGGGCGTGCCGCCGGCCGAAGGCGTACGCCAGGTGGGCACTCGCCTTCTGGAACTGCTCCGGCGTCTGGCCCCGCACCATGCGGACGGTCAGCACGTCGAGCGCCTGATCCGAGCGGACCCGCAGTAGTTCGGGCAGAACCTTGCGATGGTCGTACGTCTCGGCAAGCCCGCACAGCGTCATGGCCTCACGCCAGACCCGCCGGTAGACGAACACCCGACGGAACGAACCGAGCAGCGGACCCGCCAACCAGGTCCACCAGGACGACTCATCCCGCCAGCGCCAAACCGCAGCGAACGCCGCCGCCAGCACGAGCGGCACCACCAGGCCGGACCAGCCGAACTCGACGCACAGCCAGAACGCCAGCACGGTCGAGACGGTGGTCACCGGGTGACGTAGGCACCACCAGAGCACCCGCCCGGACCAACGCAACACCAGCCAGAGCAGCGCCGCCCAGACTGGCAGCTCGAACCGCTTGGGCCGAATCACGAGCAGATCCCCGGCCGAGGTCATCACCACTTCACCGCGAGGCCGCCCGATCACTTGGCACCCCGCAGAGACACGAACCGTCCCGACGCGTCGCGGACCGGAGGGAACGGAAGAACAAGCTGCCCGACGCAGACACCACAGCGGCCGTCAGCACCGCTGACCGGATCGAATCGGACCTGACACACACCACACCGGGGCCAGCCACTGCCAGCCCGACGCCTACCCTTGGACACGTCACTACCTCTCTCGACAGAGCAGGGGGAAGAGACAGAGAAGGGCGGGGCTGCCGTCCGCCAAGATCAGACAGCCCCGCCCACACTCGAAGCAGCTACGCCGCCGCCTTGCCGGTCACGCCCGCCGGGGCACGCATCCCGGTCGCACGCAGCGAGTACGCCATCCGGCCGTTGTTCGACACGTACGGCGTGACCGTCATGCCCTCGAACTCGACCGCCTCGAACGGCGCCCCCGTCGGCGGAACCGGCTGGTAGTCAGCCGAGATCTTCACCGTCGTCTCCCGGGACCGCTTCCCGAGTTCGGGGTCCAGGTCCATCACCCGGACCTGCCACACCCGCTGGCCGGTCAGCTTGTCCTTTGCGGGCGAGCGTCGCCCCGTCTTCTCGTCGTAGTCCTCCACCTCGCCCAGCGACTCGGGCACCAACGCGCACCCCGCCGGGAACACGTCCTCACAACGCACGGCGAACCTCGTACCGCCACGCAGAGCCATAGCTCAACCTCCTGACTTCACCTGACTGTCCTGACTAGCCAGGTGGCGTGGATCAAAGGTAGGCCGGCTTGGCTAGTCATGTCAACGACAGTGTCGAAACTTTCCTAGCCTGGCTAGTCAGCGGTACCGTCCCTTCATGGCTCTTGACCCAGACGACCCGCGCACGCCGTCGCAACAGATCGCGGCCACACTTCGCGCAGAGATCAAGACAGGGAAGTTCGCACCGGGCGAGAAGTTGCCGTCCCAACACGACCTCGTCGAGCGGTTCAGCGTCGCCCGCGAGACGATCAAGGCTGCCCTACGGAAGCTGCAAGATGAGCGCCTTATCGTCACCCGTCAGGGCAGCGGCACCTTCGTCCGCGCCAACACGGAACGCCCGGTCGGACTCCGGCCCCACATCGAACGAGCCTTCGAGGCCACGAACGTCACGATCGACTTCGCTGGCTTCTCCGGAGAGACGATGTACAACGCGATCCAGGAGACCTTGGACAAGGTCCGCATCGGGCGCCTCACCCCGGAGTCGATCCGGGTCCGCGTCCTGATCTCCGACATGACCTCACCGATGGCGATCCCCTGCCGCGCCGAGGACCAGGCCGACGACCCCGGCATCCGCGCCCGAGCCCGCCGCATCACCGACCGCTCGATCCACGCCCTCACCGACGCCGTCCAGGAACTTGCCGACCTCGGATTGGTCAAGACCGCCACCACCGAGGTACGCGTCCACAGGGCCGCCCCGCTGTTCAAGCTCTTCATCATCAACGAGCAGGAAGCCTTCTTCGGCTTCTACCCGGTGGTCGAGCACACCGTCTCCGTCGACGGCAAGCCGATGGCGATTTACGACGCGATGGGCAAGGACGCGATCCTCTTCCCGTTCACGCCCAGCGACGAGGACGCCAGCAACGACGCCCTCTACGTCGAGCAGGCCCGCGCCTGGTTCGACAGCATGTGGGGCACCATCGCCCGCGAGTACGCCTCGTGACCGCCGCCGACCTGGCCAAGGTGATCGACCGCGCACGGGTGATCCTGCTCGACTTCGACGGCCCCGTGTGCAGCATCTTCGCCCAACACTCGGCGTCGACTGTCGCCCATGAGTTGCGCCGGCTGCTCGTCGACCAGGCCGTCACCCTGCCGCCCGAAATCCTGGCCGAACGCGACCCGCTCGCCGTACTCCGCTTCACCGCCACCCTTGGACGCCCCGCCGTCGTCCGCCTGGTCGACGAGGCCATGACCCGCGAGGAAGTCACCGCGGCCCGCACCGCCGAGCCGACCCTGTACGGCCGGGAAGTGATCGTCGCCGCCCATCAGACCGGCCGCCGGGTCGCCGTGGTGTCGAACAACTCGGCCGGCTCCGTCCACGCCTACCTGAGCGCCCGCCGGCTCACCTCGTACGTGCACCCGGTAATCGGCCGCCCCGAGGCAGCGCCCGAGCGGATGAAGCCGGACCCGTTCCCGGTGCTGGCGGCCGTGCGGGAGCTGGGCGCGGAGCCGGCGGAATGCGTCCTCGTGGGTGACTCGGTCAGCGACATCGAGGCCGCCCACGCCGCCGGAGTCGCCGCCATCGGGTACGCCAACAAGCCCGGCAAGCGCGAACGGTTCGCCACCGCTGATGTCGTCATCGACAGCATGGCCGAACTGGTGACCGCCTTCGCCGTCGACGAGCTGTAGCACCACCACACCGCACACGAGCGCCCCGGGAGATCATCACCGGGGCGTTTCTCGTGTCGTCAGTTCACCCCCGGCCCGGTGTCGCGGTGCCAGCCACCCTGGAGCTAGTCCAGATCCCCACGCTTGGCCGCAATCCACGCCTCAACGTCTTCGGCAAGCCAGACGTTGCCCATCTGGAGCGTGGCTACAGGCTCCGGGAAGTCGCGCCGGTTGGTGATCTGGTAGACGCGCTGCCGGGAGACGCCACCGAGCATGGTCCGGATTTCCCCCGAACCCACCAACCGCAGCTTCCTGCCCATGACGCTGACGCTAGGCACACGCCGACTAGGCGTGGGCCAAGTTGATGGACGCCTAGTTACCGCCGCCTCTAGTCACTTACCCTTGACGCATGACTAGGTTCAAGTGGTTCCAACGCCCGGACCAACCTGTCGACTACGTAGCCGGTGAACCAGCCCCGTCCAGGTACGGCCGGGAGCCACAGAGATGGGTTGGCCGAGCCGCCGCCCCCGCACCAGAGCCACCCCTGATGACCAAGGCAGGACTCTGGCGCTCCAGGAACGCCACGACGCGCCTCAACCAGAGGTAGGCCATGTCGATCCCGCAGCGGCAGCCGGAGCCGCCGTTCCCCGTTCTAATGGCCGGCAACGTTATGGACTTCCACAACCGCGCCACTTGCTCGCAGTGCACCGACGAGGGATGCCCACGCTTGACAGAGGCCGGCGAGACCCTACGCGCCTGGCGAGACAGGAAGAGCCGACGTGAAGGCCGGTGACGTGCTGCACCTGACCCGTGCGGCAGGTCCACAGTTCATACGGCCGATCTTCTTTCGTTTGATCAGGATCAACACGCAGCTAGAGACCTACTGCGGCTGGGCATGGCTTGACGGCTACCAGCTAGACGGAAAGGGGGATGCTTTAGCGCGTAGGGAGTTGTACGTGCTCAAAGCGGGAGCAAAGCCAGCAAGTCTGCCCAATTGCGGCGCGCGACACATATCGCGAACATGCAGTGAGCGTTAAGGCACGAAAGTCACCATCCGCTTATCGCGAGAGAAGTCGCAGCAAATTCGGTAGCAGACGGTGCCGAGGCATGGGATGCTCGGCGCCGATGTTGAATAGCGGGACGAACCCTAAATGGCGCGCGGCTCGCAAGCAGATTTCGATTCGGACGTAAAGCGATGAGCAACCCTCGGCGTCAACGCCAGCAAAGCCGCCAAGAGCGGGCCCGGATTCTTCGGCGCAAGATTTCGAAGGCCGACAGCCTTGGGCGCAAGGTAAGCCCTACGATTGAGGCATACGAACAGGTTTCAAGGAAGAGCACCAAGAAGCTCGCGCAGGCGCTCGTAGCTCGTCACACTCTTCGCATGGACGCGATCCGGTTATCTCAAAAGGATCAGCAGGTAGCAGTCTTATCAGCCCTGGCGCCCATTACCCTACTTGACTTGGTTCTATTTCGAAGCGGAGCATCAACTCGGCGCCCTCCGGCCGCATATTCAGGTGGATGGGAAGATCACTTAGCGTGGGGTGTAGACAGTGCCGTATCCGCCGCCCGCTTACTCCTGTGCGGACAGGTAGTAGGCGCTTCGGCGATAGTGCGCAATCAACTTGAAAGATGGACGCTGCATCGGGCTACAAGCGCCGGCTTGCAGCAGCAACCCGGAGAGTCGACCACGGATTATGTAGCCCGGGTGTGGACGGCCGAGGATACCTTCCACCCGGAATGGTTCTCCACAACAGACCCGCCTGACTCCCTGGAAGAGCCCGAGGGAACAGGAAATGAGCCCGGCATCGACCATAAGCATATAATTATCTCTGACGGTTCATGGATTTGCCCAGCCCTACTCTACGAACTACTCAGCGAGGTCATGCACGGACGCGCCCTCCCTGATGCCGTCGCCTGGGACTCCAGAGGGCTGCTGGAGTCCCACGAATGGCCCGAAGACATGCTTATGGCAATCCACGTCATTTCAGATGGCATTACGCTATGCCTCCGGGAGTTACGTGCAGCGGCAGCAGCCCTAGCCGAGCGTAGCGGAAAGAAGCGGGGCGTAGAGGTTCTGAAGCGCTCGCTCGACACTTTCTCTGAGGCAAGCCAAGAACCCGAGCCAGAACCGGACCATCCTGGCGTTCGGCCAGCTGCAGCGCATGTAGTCACCCCACCTCTGCTCACCCTTATACCACTCCTTCCGAACGAAGGACTTAGCCCCAAAGTAACCGATTTCACGAGTCGGATGGCCGCAGTGTACAGCTCAGTCATGGCTGGCCAGCGACCAGCAGGACGTCTTTTTCGAGACGATGAACTCACTACGTATGCCTTTGCATGGCACCGCGCGCGGAGCATACGAACAGCCAGAGCTGCGCTGCGCCGCGAAGAGCGCATCAAGGGGGAGCAATTCGACCTTGATAGCCTCAGCGGAAGGGCCGCAAGGTGGGTTTTATTGACCGAGTCCGTTTCTCTGCTCGGGCGCTGGCTAAAAATTCCGGAGGCGTCAGCAGCAGCAACTCTTATCGGGACTGCGCTCCGATCGGCATACTGGCTGTGGCTAGAAGACGACGACAGGGCAATGAGTGTGTTGCGCTGCGTCTTAGAACAGGCCGCCCGTCTGCGTACATGGCGTTTGAAGCCCACAAAGGCGGCCGTGCTGGAAAGCCGAGCAGAGACCACACCGCGGGATTGGCTTGAAGCCGCAGGATGGAAACGCCTCACAGCCCTCAACCGGGCGCTGGGAGAGATGGCCCACGCCAAGGCTACCTCACGGTGGACAGGTGCTCGGGAGCTGCTAGCAAAGTTTCAGATGGACGTCGATGACATGGAGGCGATATACACGGCTCGGGGCGCCAGCATTGACTTTGTTGCACAGCTAGTAGCTCAAGAATTGTGCGCTGCGATGAAGAACATTTCTTCCGATATCGCAGAGGGCTTGCGCCAAGTCTTCTTGCACGTCGACCTTGATCCAGAACCGACGCAGACATTAGAGGAGCAGCTTGACCACATTTGGAGCCACCGGGGGGCAAGCCTTGGAGATGGCGACTTTGTAAGACTCCCGGAGTTGTGGCACGGCGAATCAACATTGCATCATTGCTGAATTGCTCTGTTTAAGATCAAGGCACCGCGCTCCGCGCGGTGCGGGGCGGCAAGCCCGGCCGGCGGCAAGCCGCCCCGGCCGCCTACGGCGCCGGGGCGGTAAGCCACCGACAGCCGCCGGGACACCGCCCCCTCGCAGGAACCAACCTCAAAGGGGCCGTGACGGAAGCCAGCGGCTCGACCTGGTCGCGTGGTCGGGGCTTCCGGCTGCCGCGCCAGTCCAAACCCGGGACTGGCTTGCCACCGTGTCACCGAGTCGCGGTAGCAGCTGCACCGCCAGGACATGGCCGGCCCCGTCTACCGCCGTCGGCAACGCACAGGAGGCCCGCCCAGCCGACCCGGAAGCCCCCGCGACGGGACAGCACGCGCCAGGACCAGGCGGTCAACTGATCCCCCGCTCAGGCCGTCTACAGGCCGTCCCAGGCCGTAACCAGGCCGTCAAACGCCACCCAACGATGACCAAGGTCAACCAACGGCACCAAACAAAAGACCAGCTCAGAGCCTTGATCAGGGCTCTGAGCTGGTGGGCGACGGACGAGTCGACCTGTACGCCGGATTCTGTGACCGTCGCGCGCCCCGGAGGGGCTCGCGACGGCGGCGGCCATCCATCTAGACCTGCCGTCGCCGGCAGGCTCAAGCGGCCTACCCGCAGACATCGGACGGGCCGTCCTCAAGCGTCTGCGCGGGTCGTCGTCCTGCTGGTCGACGGCCCTTTCTTGGCCTTGCTCCGGGTGGGGTTTACCGAGCCACCCCGGTCACCCGGGGTGCTGGTGGGCTCTTACCCCACCGTTTCACCCTTACCGCCCCCGATGGGGCCGGCGGTCTGTTTTCTGTGGCACTGTCCCGCGGGTCACCCCGGGTTGCCGTTAGCAACCACCCTGCCCTGTGGAGTCCGGACGTTCCTCGGCGGCGGGCCGGGGCCCGCCGACGCGACCGCCCGGTCGACTCGTCCGTCGCGCACCCATCCTAACGACGCCGTCGCCGCGTCTATTGCCGCCCCGGTCCCGCCGCCGGAGCGCGACACCGGAGTCGATCGCACTACTTCGGGGAAACTGTGGCCTCCCCGCCTCGCGAGGCCGCAGTTTCCCTGAAATAGCCGCCACGGCCACCGGGGCGCCCCGGGCCGGGCGAGGCGGGCAGGGCAGGCAGGGCGAGGCGGGCAGGGCTCGCCGTGGCGGGCGGTCGGGTGGGGCGCGTACTAGCCTCGGGGGACCATGGATCTCTCCGACGCCGCGCTGCTGCTCACCGCCGGTCTCGCCGCGGGCACGGTCAACGCGGTGGCCGGCGGCGGCTCGCTCATCACCTTCCCGGCGATGATCGCGGTGGGCCTGCCGCCGGTGCCGGCCAACGTGAGCAATTCGGTTGCGGTCTTTCCGGGGTACGTGGCGAGCGTGGCGGGCAGCCGGACCGACCTGCCGGGTGGGCGGGCGCTGGCCACGCTGGTGCCGACCACCATCGTCGGCACGATCGCCGGGGCGCTGCTGCTGCTGGCCACCCCGGCGCGGGCGTTCGAGCTGGTGGTGCCCTTCCTGGTGCTCGGGGCGACGGCGGTGCTGGCCTTCCAGGATCCGCTGCGCCGGCTGGTCGGGCATCCGCGCGACCTGTCGCCGCGTCGCCGTACGGTGAGCGTGCAGGCGATGGTCGCGGTCGGCGCGGTCTACGGAGGCTACTTCGGCGCGGCGCTCGGGGTGATGCTGGTCGCCGGCCTGGCCCTGGTGCTGGACGCGACGCTGGCCCGGGTGAGCGCGATCAAGAACCTGCTCTCCGCCCTGGTCGGGTTGACCACGCTCGTGGTGTTCGCGCTGTTCGGCCCGGTGAACTGGGCGGCGGTGGCGCTGGTCGCCCCGGCGACGCTGGTCGGCGGGTACGCCGGCGCGCGGCTGGTCCGCCGGCTGCCGTCGGTGGTGCTCAGGACGCTGATCGTGGCCTTCGGCACGGTGATCGGCCTCTACCTGCTCTGGCGCGCCCTGAACTGAGCCCACCCGCCGCCGACGGC
This sequence comes from Micromonospora sp. NPDC004336, assembly GCF_053602615.1. Classification (NCBI taxonomy): domain Bacteria; kingdom Bacillati; phylum Actinomycetota; class Actinomycetes; order Micromonosporales; family Micromonosporaceae; genus Micromonospora; species Micromonospora sp. NPDC004336. Next base: position 30,978 of record NZ_JBSGDY010000005.1, on the reverse strand, counting down.
CGCCGACAGGCGCGGCCGTCGGCGAGCGCGACGAGATCGACGCCATGCTGGTCGAGGTGTACGGGCGCGCCGGTCACCCGGACCGTCCCGACGACGCGGGACGGAAGGGCCCAGCGCGCCGGGACGGAAGGGCCCCCGCGCGCCGGGCTGGTCCGGCGAGAGGGGGCCCTTCCTGCTACGCGACCGGTTCCGGGGCGGCGTCGGCGTCGCGGCGCTGGCCGGGCACGACGCGCGGGTCGCCCTCGTCGGCGAAGTAGTCGTCCGGCGTGGTGCCGTCGACGCCGTCGCGTACTTTGGCCGCCCGCAGCACCAGCGTCAGCAGGGCCGCCACCAGCAGGTTGACCAGCACCGCCACGATCCCGACGTAGATCGTCTTCGGGGTGTCGAGGCCGAAGTCCGACAGCGGGAACGCCGAGCCGCCGAAGTGCTTGCGTCCGGTGGCCGCGTTGGGGATCTGGTAGAGCATCCACATGCCCAGCCCCATGCCGGCGGCCCAGCCGGCGACGAGCGCGCCCCGGTGGAACCAGCGGGTGTAGAGGCCGAGCGCCACCGCCGGCAGCGTCTGGAGGATGATCACGCCGCCGATGAGCTGGAGGTCGATGGAGAACTGCGGGTCGAGGAAGACGATGCAGGCCACCGCGCCGACCTTCACCACCAGCGAGGTGATCTTCGAGACGTTCGCCTCCTGGGCCGGGGAGGCGTCCCGCTTCAGGTACTCCTTGTAGATGTTGCGGGTGAACAGGTTCGCCGCCGCGATGGACATGATCGCCGCCGGCACCAGCGCGCCGATGCCGATGGCCGCGTACGCGACGCCGGCGAACCAGTCGGGGAACTGCTGGTCGAACAGGACCGGCACGACGGTGTTGCTGTCCACCGAGCCTTCCTTCGCCCCGGGCAGCGGCTTCACGCCGGCCGCGATGGCCATGAAGCCGAGCAGCGCGATCAGCCCCAGCAGCAGGCTGTACGCGGGCAGCGCCGACATGTTCCGCTTGATCACGTCCCGGTTCCGGCTGGCCAGCACGCCGGTGATGCTGTGCGGGTAGAGGAACAGCGCCAGCGCCGAGCCGAACGCCAGCGTGACGTACTGGAGCTGGTTGTTGGCGTTGAGCAGCACCCCGTCGTTCGGGTTGGGTGACGCGTCGAACTTCGCTTCGGCGGCGTCGAAGATCTCGCCCCAGCCGCCGAGCTTCTGGGGCAGCCAGAGGACCGCCACCAGGATCACGATGTAGATCAGCGTGTCCTTGACGAACGCGATCAGCGCCGGCGCGCGCAGCCCGGACTGGTACGTGTACGCGGCCAGGATCGCGAACGCGACGATGATCGGCAGGTGCCGGGCCAGGGCGCTCTCGCCGGTGACCCCCATCGTCTTGAGCACCGCCTCGATGCCGACGAGTTGCAGCGCGATGTAGGGCATCGTGGCGACGATGCCGGTGATCGCCACGAGCAGCGCCAGCACGGGCGAGTCGAACCGGCTGCGGACGAAGTCCGCCGGGGTGACGAAGCCGTGCCGGTGCGAGACCGACCAGAGCCGGCACAGCACCAGGAACACCAGCGGGTAGATCACGATCGTGTACGGGACGGCGAAGAAGCCGGCCGCGCCGGCCCCGAACATCAGCGCCGGCACCGCCACGAAGGTGTACGCCGTGTAGAGGTCTCCGCCGACCAGGAACCAGGTGATCCAGCCGCCGAAGTTGCGCCCGCCCAGCCCCCACTCGTCGAGGTGGGCCATGTCCTTCGGGGCGCGCCACCGGGCCGCCACGAAGCCCATCCCGCTGACCAGCAGGAAGAGCAGCGAGAAGATGACGATCTCGGTGAGGTGGTCGCGCCACATCAGCGGCCACCCCGCTTCTTCGTCATCTGGTAGACCAGCGTCGTGGTGGCCACGCCGAGCAGGATGTAGGCGAGCTGGAGCCAGTAGAAGCGCGGGAAGCCGAGAATCCGGGGCGAGTCCGCGTTGAAGAACACCGGGATCAGCGGCACCACGATGGGGATGAAGAGCAACCAGTTCCAGGGGCTGTGGTCCTTCGCCCTGGACCGCGCCGCTGTCGGCGCCTCCGGTTCGGGTGCTGCCATTGCGACAAACCTCCGCAGGTCGTGGATCGGCAGTGATGACGGCCGGAGGCTACGGCCATGTGAGCCCGGTCACGTTCTGCCGATGAAGCCTGCTGCGCCGAACGGCCGACGGGATGCGCCGAACGGCGGCTCCGCGCCGGACGTTCCCTGCTCGGCGGGTGGGGCGTCAGCGGATGGCGTCGAGGTGTGCGGTGTCGTTGACCGTGCGCACGGCGACGCCGCCGTCGGGCCACAGGTCCAGCACCGAGATGCCGGCCGCGTCGAGGAAGAGCCGGTGCAGGAACCCGTCGCCGGCCGCCAGCGCGTCGCGCAGCACCAGCTTGATCGGCGAGACGTGCGAGACCACCACGACGGTCTCCCCGGGGTACGCCCGGCACAGCCCGTCGACCGCGCGGCGGCTGCGCTCGGCGACGTCGGCGAACGACTCGCCGCCCGGCGGCGCCACCCGGGTGGAGGCGAGCCAGGCGTCCATCTCCCCCGGCCAGCCCTCGCGGACCTCGGCGAAGGTGCGCCCCTCCCAGGCACCGAAGTCGCACTCGACGAGGTCGTCCTCGCGGCGCACCGGCACCCCGCCGAGCGCACCGGCGATCGCCTCCGCGGTCGCCGTACACCGGGACAGGGGGGAGCTGACCACGGCCGCGACGGACGGGGCCAGCCCGGCCACCCGGGCGGCCGTCGCCCGGGCCTGGGCCCGGCCGCGCTCCGACAGCGGCACGTCGCCGCGGCCGGAGTAGCGGCGCTGCTCGGTGTACGCGGTCTCGCCGTGCCGGACCAGGATCAGCCGGGTGGCGGTGAAGCTGGGCCGCGGCTCCCAGGAGGCGGGGGCGGTCGCCGGGTCGGTGCCGGTGCTCGCCGCCGACGCGGCCCGGGCGGCCACCTCGCGGGCCCTCGCCCGGGCGGCCGAGTCGGGGCCGGCGACCTCGCGCGGGGGCTCCGCCACGCGGGGCGGCTCGACCGTCGCCGGGGCGGGGGCCCGGCCGGCCGCCGCGGCGTCCATGGCGGCGTTGGCGAGGGCGTCGGCGTGCCGGTTGCGCTCCCGGGGGATCCAGCTGAACCGGACCGCCGCGAAGCGCTCCACCAGGCCGGCGGCCCGCGCGGCGAGCGGGCGCAGCCCCGGGTGCTTGATCTGCCAGCGGCCGCACATCTGCTCGACCACCAGCTTCGAGTCCATCCTGGCCTCGACCTCGGCGGCGCCCAGCTCGGCGGCGGCCTCCAGCCCGGCGATCAGCCCCCGGTACTCGGCGACGTTGTTGGTGGCGACGCCGATCGACTCGCTCCGCTCCGCCAGCACCTCGCCGGTGCCCTGGTCGCGGACCACCGCGCCGTAGCCCGCCGGGCCCGGGTTGCCCCGGGAACCGCCGTCGGCCTCGACGACGACCACGCGCGGCGCCACGGCCTACAGGCCGGACTCGTTGGTGCGGACCATGATCCGCCGGCACTCCTCGCAGCGGACCACGTCGTCCGGCGCGGCCTTGCGGATCCGGGCCAGGTCGGCGCCGGAGAGGTCCAGCCGGCAGCCGCCGCACCGGCCCGCGGTGAGCAGCGCCGCGCCGAGCCCCGAGTCCTCGCGGATCCTGTCGTACAGCTGGACCAGGTCGGCGGGGAGGTCGGCCGCGAGCGGCTGACGGGCGCCGCGCTTGAACTCCTCCTCCTTGGCGATCTCGGCCAGGGCGTCGTCGCGGCGCCGCTCGACGGCGTCCCGCTTCTCCCGCGCCTCGGCGAGCCGCTTCTCGATGCCGTCCAGCACGCCCTGGGCGGTCTCCCGCTGCTCCATCAGCTCCAGCTCGGCGTCCTCCAGGTCGCCCTGGCGGCGGTTGAGCGAGACCAGTTCGTGCTGGAGCGCCTCCAGCTCCCGGGCCGGGCCGGTGCCGGCGGCCAGCCGGTCCTCGTTCTTGGACTTGCGGGCCCGCACCTGGTCGATGTCCTTCTCCAGCCGGGCGATGTCCCGGTCGAGGTCGTCGACCGTCACCTGCGCGCGGACCCGCTCGTCCTCCAGCGCGGAGAGCTCCCGGGCCAGCCCCTCCAGCTCGGCCCGCTCCGGGAGCGTGCGGCGGCGGTGGGCGAGCTGGGCGAGGTTGGTGTCGATCGCCTGGAGGTCGAGCAGGCGGCGCTGGACCTGCGGGTCAGCCTTCACGGTCGGGGCTCCTTGTCGTCCACAGCGGGTGGGGCGGCGTGCACGGTCCACGGGTCGGTGTCCAGGTCGGACACCAGCGTCTCGACGCCCGGCGCCTCCCGCAGGATGGCGGCCAGGTCGTCCAGCCACGGTCGTTCGGTCGCCCAGTGGGCGGCGTCGAGCAGGGCCGGGCCGCCGGCGGCGAGGTGCTCGCCGGCCGGGTGGTGCCGCAGGTCGGCGGTGAGGAACGCGTCCGCCCCGGCGGCGGTCGCGTCGGCGAGGAAGCCGTCCCCCGCGCCGCCGCTGACCGCGAGGGTACGAACCATACGCCCGGGTTCGCCGGCGGCGCGAACTCCCCAGGACGTGGCCGGGAGCACGGCGGCGGCGTGCCGGGTCAGCTCCGCCAGGGTCATCGGCTCCGGCAGCTCGCCGATCCGGCCGATCCCCCGGCCGGCGCCGTGCGCCGGCGAGCCGGGCGCGGGCCGGTGCAGCGGGCGCAGGCCGGTCAGCCCGAACCGGGCGGCGAGCGCGTCGGAGACCCCCGGGTCGGCCACGTCGGCGTTGGTGTGCGCGACGTACAGCGCCACGTCGGCCTTGATCAGCCGGTGGACGATCCGCCCCTTGTACGTCGTCGGGGCCACCGACGAGACGCCGCGCAGCAGCAGCGGGTGGTGGGCGACGATCATGTCGACGCCGGCGTCGAGCGCCTCGGCGACCGTCTCGGGCACCACGTCGACCACGCAGAGGACCCGGCGCACCGGGGCGCACGGCTCGCCGAGCACCAGCCCGACCCGGTCCCACTCCTCGGCCCAGGCCGGCGGGTAGCGCCGCTCCAGCTCGGCGACCACGTCGGAGACGGTCGGCGGGACCGCGTTGGTGCTCACGGCGGGCCAGCTTACCGGCGTTGGCCGTGGCCGGGGGCGTCGCCCACCCGACGCGACGGAAGTGTCCGCGAAGCCGTGGCCCACGTCGCGGCGCCGACGCGACCGAAGTCCGCGAGGCCGTGGCCCACGTCGCGTCGCCCACCAACGTGACGGAAGTCCGCGAGGCCGAGGCCGCGTCGCGTCGCCCACCCAGCCTGACGGAAGTCCGCGAAGCCGTGGGCCGCGTCGCGGCACCGGCCGATCGTCCCGGGCGGCGCGGGGAGGAACCCTGCCGGCGCGGTGGGGGAAGGGGACCCTGCCGGCGCGGCGGCCCGTGGGCCGGCCGGCGCGATCGCGGCAGGGTCCCTCCCGCGCGTCAGGCGACGGGGCAGAGGCGGTCCCGGACGACGGCCAGGCCCATCGCCCAGGGGAAGGCGTGCAGGTGGCGTTCGCCGGTGCCGGGCGGGTGCAGCGGGACGACGTGGTCGCCGAAGAGCACCGTCACCCCCCACTCGGCGAGCCGGTCGAGGGCCGCCCGGAAGGCCGGGTGGACCGCCATGGCCGCGTTCGTGTACGGCACGGCCACCAGCGGCACCCCCAACCCCTGCGCCTCCACCAGCAGGCCGAGGGCCAGCGTGTCGGTGATGCCGGCCGCCCACTTGTTGACCGTGTTGACCGTCGCCGGGCAGACGATCATCGCGTCCGCCGGCGGCAGCACGTCGAGGTCACCGGGGTTCTTGTAGTGGGTGCGGACCGGATGACCGGTCTGCCGGGCCAGCTCGGCCCGGTCGACGAACTTGGCGCCATCCGGCGTGGTCACCACGCAGACGTCCCAACCGTCCTGCTGGGCCAGCTCGACGAGCCGACCGACGTTACGGGCCAGCGGCGAACCGCAGGCGATGACGTAGAGCACCTCGCGGCGCTCGCTGCTCGGGCGCGGGCCGGCCATCAGGCCGGCTCCGTGCTCATACCCCTACTCCCATGTGCTCAGCCAACTCCGCGATCAGAGAAGGCGGCGCACCCCGTGTGCGACGCAGGATGTCCGACATCGCCTCGTGGGCGATCGGCCGGCAGCGGATCTCCGACGGGGCGAGGCGGTCGCCGCGCAGCAGCATCTCGCCGGCGTTGGCCACGTCGCCGATCTGGGCGAAGCCCCGGGCGATGTCGAGCAGGTGGTGGGCGCGGCGCTCGGGCAGCAGCGCGTTGAACGCGGGCTCCTGGATGCGCTGGCGGTGGACCTCCACGGCCCGGCCACCGTCGCCCAGCTCGACCGCCGCCGCCGCGCGGTGCAGCTCCACGTTGGTGGGCCCGAACGAGGTCCAGTAGTGGTTGTGGTCGCCGCCGAGGAGGGTCGCGGCCTCCTGCGCGCCGTTGATCAGGTCGCCGACCGTGGCCGAGTCGCCGATCCGCGCGGCGGCCATCGCGCCCTGGAGCAGCAGCATTCCGTAGACCGAGAGCCGAGCCGGGGACGCCTCGTTGCCGCCGCCGGGGGCCAGCCGGTTGGCGATGGTGACGTTGAGTTCCAGAGCGGGGCGGGGCCGGCCCATCGCCACCAGCGCGTTGCACACCCGGGTGGTGGCGATGCCCGCCAGGAGCTGGTCGTCGGCGCGCTGGGCGACCGCCATCGAGCGGTCGGCGGCCAGCCAGGCCAGCTCGCACTCGCCCAGCTTGCGCAGCACCGACGAGGCGATCTGGTAGACCTGCCCGAGCAGGTGGGCGGCCTCCCGGCCGTCGTCGCCGCGATAGCCGGCGTCGGCGGCCTGGGCGTCGCGCAGCAGCTTCGGCAGCGCCCGGGTGAGCATCCCGTAGCGGCCGTACTGGTAGGTCAGCCAGGCGTGGTTGACGGCCTTGCGCATGTCGGCCAGCGGCGGCGGGAAGGGCGCGGCGTCGAAGTACGCGCTCATCGAGTCGTACCGTTCGAGGGCCGCCCGGATCTCCTGCACCTCGACCTGGTCGATGCAGTTCAACGCGTCCGTACGCCGCTCCGGGTCCTTGCCCAGCAGCAGCTGCACGTCGACCTGGAGGATGTCGGCGATCTCGTAGAGGACCGAGAACTTGTCGAGCCGGCGCACCCCGCGCTCGACCTTGTCCACCCAGCTCTTCGACTTGCCCAGCCGGTCGGCGAAGACCTGCTGCGACATCTTGCGCCGCCCGCGCCAGTAGGCCACCCGCCGCCCGATGGGTAACTCGTCCATCTTTCCACCCCTCCCCTGCCTGAGCCGACCGGCGGCCGGATCGGCCTACGCGGTTGCGGGCGCGCGCGGTACGTCTCAGGTTTTCGCCGGTCGCACAGCATGTACGTCAGCCGTACAGCCAGTTCTCATAGTTTCCGTGCAAGTTGCATCAGCCGTTCGTCAGGTCAACGATCGCGGGTTACGGCAGTGACGGTGCTCGACATGCGACCTGGATGCCGACCGGGTCCGGCGGAGGGAGATGGCACATGTGGGGAAATGTCGGTCCGCGCGTCGTGCACCTGTCGCCGCTGGAACGGGTACGCCTGCGTCGGGTCGCCGTGCGGTACGCGCTGCACGGCTGGGACGTGACCCCCGGCGCCTGCCTCGCCCGCAGCCGCTTCGTCTGCGGACGCGCCGGCTGCCCGACGGTCGGCTGCCATCCCGCCCTGGAAAACTGGGAGCACGCGGCCAGCGCCGACCCGGCCCGCGTCGCGACCTGGTGGCGCACCCGCCCGCACGGGGTGCTGCTGCCCACCGGCCGGGCGTTCGACGTGCTGGAGGTCCCCACGCACCTCGGTCGACACGTCCTGGACGCCGTGCGGACCCACCCGGCCGGCGTCGGCGTACGCGGTCCGGTGCTGGTGACCCCCACCGGCCGCTGGATGTTCCTGGTCCGCCCCGGCGACCCGCTCCGCCCCGAACTGGACCACTGCTTCCACGTCGTCCGGCACGGCCCCGGGTCGTGGATCCCGGCCCCGCCGACCCGGCTGCCCGAAGGCACCGTCCGCTGGGCGGTCGCGCCCGAGCAGGCCCGCTGGCAGTTGCCCGACTCGTACCTGGTGCAGAACACCCTGATCGACGCCCTGCGGGCCACCGGCGTCACGCTCACCTCCGACCTCCTCCCCGGCCAACTGCCGCTCCCCCGCCGGGGCATGTGAACTCCGACCCGCCCACGGCACCGGATCACCCGCCGGCGATTCCGAGTGCCGGCGCGGTGAGCCAGCAGCCCGCTCGCGGCGCGGAACATCTGCCGGCGGCGCGGAACATCTGCCGGCGGCTCGGAGTGCCGGCGCAGGTGACTCCCGGCCCGCCCGCAGCGCCTGATCACCTGCCGGCGGTTCGAACCCGAGAAAGAGCCGGGGAATGCGAGGTCCCGGCCCGACCGTGGTGTCGCTGGCCGGGATCGTGACCACGGCGCTCGCCACGACGGCGGATCCTGGTAACCGTCCGCCGGGGGCAGAAGGCTTGCCATGGCGGCGGGTTCCGGCGCCCGTCGACCGGAGGCAGCGGGCTTGCCACGACGGCGGATTCCGGCACCGTCGACCGGAGGCAGCGGGCTTGCCACGACGGCGAATTCCGGCACCCGTCGACCGGAGGCAGCGGGCCGGTGCCCGGCAGGGCGGCCGGGACGCGACGCTCAGGGGTCGGTGCTCGTTGAGCACGGCGACGGCGCGTCCGCGCCGGGAGCGGGGGTTACATGTCCACCGACGACACCACGCGTCAGCCGGGCGGGGCCGAACCGCCGCCCCGTCACCACCGTCCGCACCGCCGCTGGGCGGCCACCCGGCCCGCCGGCTCCCGCCCGGGCCGCCCACGCCCCCTCGGCTCCCGCCCCGCCACCCACCGCCCCTACCGCTAACCCCCGCCCTCCCCCTGCCCCGTCCTCCCCTGCCCCGTCCTCCCCTGCCCCGTCGATCTTGCACTTTGTGCCCGCCCATATCGGTCATTCGGCGCGAATAGAGGGCCGAAAGTGCAAGATCGCCGAGGGCAGGAGGGGCGGGGAGGGCAGGAGGGGCGGGGAGGGCGGGGAGGGCGCGGAGGGCAGGAGGGCGGGGAGGGCAGGAGGGGCGGTCAGGGGGGCAGCAGGGGGAGGGTGGTGGAGTGGAGGTAGCGGGCTTCGTCGGTGATGATCGCGTGCTGGTGGCCGGGGAGGTTGTCGAGCCAGCCGATGCCGGCGGTGCCCATCGCCACGGCCGCGGTGGCGTACGCGTCGGCCAGGCCGAGGTCGGAGCCGACCACGGTCACCGAGCGCAGCCCCACGGCCGGTACGCCCCGGCGCGGGTCCCGCACGTGGTGGCCGCGCTCGTAGACGCCTGACGTGGCCACGGCCAGGTCGGTGCCGGCCAGCACCAGGCAGGTGGCCGTCGGGTCCCACGGGTGCCGGACGCCGATCCGCCAGGGCCGCCCGGACGACGACCGCCCGCGGGCCCGCACGTCGCCGCCGGCGTTGAGGCAGTGGTTCGCCGCCCCGGCCGCCAGCAGCCGGTCCGAGGCGACCTGCGCCGCCCAGCCCTTGACGTACCCGGACGGGTCGAGCCGGCCGGTGACGTACGCGTCGAAGAAGCCGTCGGTGGCGGCCCACAGGTCGGCGCAGCGCGCCAGCACGTACCGCAGGTCGTCGCTGGCCTCGGCGAGCGGCAGTTCGCCCCGGTCGAGGCGGGACACCTCGCTGTCGGCCCGGTACGTGCTGAACCGCGCGTCCACCTCGCGGAGCCAGGCGAACACGCCCTCGGCCAGCTCGTCCAGCTCGGTGGCGGGCAGGTCGTCGGCGAGGTCGAGGCTGATCGGCGTGCCCATCACCTGCTCGACCCGGCGCAACCCGGGCCTGGCCGCCGGCGAGGACCCGCCCCGACCACGCTCCGCCCCGGCGACCGAAACCGACGCCGGGATTGAGGGCGACGCCGGCATGTCAGTTCGCCCGGTCGATCGCGGCCTGCAACGACTGCTTGTACGCGTTGCTGGTGGCGGTCGCCCCGGAGACGGTGTCCACGTCGGCGCTCTGCCGCTGCACCACCAGCCCGGAGCTGCCGCTGTAGCGGCCGTCGACCTGCTCGCTGCGCTGGTCGGACTGGGCCGTCTCCTCCGGCAGCTCCAGCGCCACCACGTCGACGATGCGCGTCCCGCGAAGGGTGATCTGCACCTGGACGTTGCCGTACTCGTTCTCCACGACCGGGCCGGTCACGGTGCGGGTGGTCGGGGCCGGTGGCGGCTTGCTGCTGGTACGCGGGGCCGACGGCGCCCTGGTGGTGGCGCTGGGCCGGCCCGACGGCGTCCGGGTGGCGGTACGCCCGGGGCGGGGCGAGGCGGTGGGGCCGCTCGGCGACGGCGCGGCGGAGGCGTCGTCGCCGGTCGGGGTGGGGCCCGCCGGGGCGGGGACGACCGGCGGCCGCTCGGCCGGCAGGTCCTGGGCGACCCCGGTGGCGCCGGTGGCGCCGGGCGAGCCCTTCAACACCACCAGGACGGTGGTGCTGGCCGCCAGGCCGGTGATCGCGAGCAGTGCGCGGCGCATGGGACCTTCCTACAGCTCGAACGTGGCGAGGTGGATCTGTCGGCGGGGCACGCCGGCCCGGCGGAGCGCCCGGAGCGCCTCTTCGACCAGGCCGGGCGGCCCGCAGAGGTAGACGTCGCGGCGGGCGACGTCGGGCACCAGGCGGCGCAGCCCCTCCGGGCTCAGCACCTGGCGGGGGCCGGGGTCGTGGCGGGAGCCGACGACGTACCAGATCGAGGTGTCCCGGGCCTCGGCGAGCCAGTCCAGTTCCCGGTGCAGCAGCACGTCGGCCGGGGTACGGGCGCGGTAGATCAGCGCGGCGCCCGGCGGCAGCTCCTCCAGCATGGCGCGGATCGGGGTGATCCCGCTGCCGCCGGCGATCAGCAGGGCCCGCTCGCGGGTGCGGTGGGCGGCGGTGAAGGTGCCCGACGGGCCCTCCGCCCAGACGCGGGTGCCCGGTTCGAGGTCGCGCAGGTCGGCGGTGTGTCTGCCGACCACCTTCACGGTGAGCCGCAGCCAGCGGCCGTTGGCGGCGGCGGAGACGGAGAACGGGTGCGACTGCCACCAGCAGCCCCGGGTCAGGAAGCGCCAGCGGAAGAACTGCCCGCCGAGCAGGTCCAGGCGCTCCAGCCGCTCCCCCGTCAAATAGATCGAGATCGTGTCGGGGCTCTCGGCGACCACGTCGGCGACCCGCAGCCGGTGGCGCAGGTTGAACGCCAGCGGCGCGACCACCCGGCCCCCGAGCAGGGCGGCGACCACCAGCGCGTACGCGGCGATCCAGCCGGTGCGCACCGGGCCCGGCCGGAAGAGCTGCGCGCCGTTGCTGAACTGGTGGCCGAAGCCGAGCAGCAGCACCGCGTAGCTCGACAGGTGCAGGGCGTGCCACAGCTCGTAGGGCAGCGCGGTGCGGATCGCCCGGATGCCGGTGAGGCCGACGAGCACCAGGATGCCGGCGGCGGCGAACGCGGAGACCATGTCCTCGTGGTCGCGCAGCAGCACCCCGGCCTCGGTGAGCACGGAGTTGTCCTCCAGGTCGGCGTGGTGCCCTCGGCGACCAGCCGGAGACCGGCGACCTCGACCTGCGCCCCGGGGATCGGGACGCGGCCCAGGGACTGGGCGAGCAGGCCGCCGACGGTCTCCACCTCGTCGGCAGGCAGCTCGGTGTCGAACAGCTCGCCCAGGTCCTCCACCGGGAGCCGCGCGGTGACCCGCACCGCCCCGTCGTCGAGGTGCTCGACCGGCGGGCGCTCGACATCGTACTCGTCGGTGATCTCGCCGACGATCTCCTCCAGGATGTCCTCGATGGTGACCAGTCCGCCGGTGCCGCCGTACTCGTCGACGACGATGACCAGGTGGTTGCGGGCGGCCTGCATCTCCGAGAGCAGGTCGTCGACCGGCTTGGACTCCGGCACGAAGGTGGCCGGGCGCATCAGCTCGGCGACGGGAAGCCGGCGGTCCTCCGGGGCGCCGCCCTGGGTGCGCCGGATCAGGTCCTTGAGGTAGAGCACGCCGAGCACGTCGTCGACGCTCTCGCCGATGACCGGGATCCGGGAGAACCCGGAGCGCAGGAAGAGCGCCAGCGCCTGGGAGAGCGTCTTGCGTTCCTCGATCCACACCATCTCGGTGCGCGGCACCATCACCTCGCGGGCGATCGTGTCGCCGAGCGCGAAGACCGAGTGGATCATCTGGCGTTCGCCGTGCTCCACGACGCCGCGCTGCTCGGCGAGGTCGACCAGCTCGCGCAGCTCCACCTGGGTGGCGAACGGCCCCTCCCGGAAGCCGCGCCCCGGGGTGACCGCGTTGCCGATCAGGATGAGCAGCGAGGCCAGCGGGTTGAGCGCCCGGCCCAGCCAGCGGACCAGCGGCGCGACGGAGCGCCCGACCGCGTACGCGTGCTGCCGGCCGAGGGTGCGCGGCCCGACCCCCACCACCACGAAGCTGATCACGGTCATCGCGCCGGCGGTGACCAGCGCCGCGCGCCAGCCCGCGCCGAAGGTGTCCACCGCGACGAGCGCGACCAGTGTGGTGGCGGTCAGCTCGGCGAGCAGCCTCAGCAACAGGAGCAGGTTGAGGTGGCGGACCACGTCCCCGGCGACGGCCTGGAGCGTCCGGGCGCCCCGCGCGCCGTCGCGGGCCAGCTCGGCGGCGCGGGCGGGCGAGACGGCGGCGAGGGCCGCCTCGGTCATCGCGATGAGGCCGGCCAGCACCACCAGGCCGGCGGCGAAGACCAGCAGTTGCAGGTCGGGCAGGCCGGTGGCGCCGGCCGCCAGTGTCGGGGTGACCATCACCGGGACCGGGTCGACCGCCAGCTCGCCAGCAGTCGGGCCTGGAGCGCGAACATCTCCCGCTCCTCCTCCGGCTCGGCGTGGTCGTAGCCGAGCAGGTGCAGCACGCCGTGCACGGTGAGCAGGTGCAGCTCGTCGGCGGCGGAGTGCCCGGCGGTGGCCGCCTGCTTGGCCGCCACCTCGGGGCAGAGCACAATGTCACCGAGCAGCGCCGGCTCGCCGCCGGCCGCGGTGCTCTCGCCCGGCCCGTGGTCGACGCTGCCCTCGTCCATGGGGAAGGCGAGCACGTCGGTCGGGCCGTCGCCGCCCATCCACCGGTGGTTGAGCTCGGTCATGTAGTCGATGTCGACCAGCAGCACGGAGAGCTCGGCGAGGGGGTTGACCCCCATCTCGTCGAGGGCGTGCCGGGCGACGGCGAGCACGGCGTCGGTGTCGACGTCGACGCCGGACTCGTTGGCGATCTCGATGGACAACTGTCTTCCCTCGGTGGTCTAGCGGCGCCGGCCGGCACGGCCGCCCTGGGCGGTCCGCCCCGGCACGGCGTGCACGCTCTGCGCCTGCTGGTTCTCCCGCTCGGCGTCCCAGCGGGCGTACGCGTCGACGATCTCCCCGACCAGCCGGTGCCGGACCACGTCGGAGCTGGAGAGCTGGGCGAAGTGCACGTCCTCGACGTTCTCCAGGATCTCCCGGACCACCCGCAGGCCGCTGGTCGTCCCGCCGGGGAGGTCCACCTGGGTGACGTCGCCGGTGACGACGATCTTGGAGTTGAAGCCGAGCCGGGTCAGGAACATCTTCATCTGCTCGGGCGTGGTGTTCTGCGCCTCGTCGAGGATGATGAAGGCGTCGTTCAAGGTGTTGTGCGTGACCAGGAAGTCATCGGTCACGTACAGCGAGTCTTCCGCCGCCACCTGGATGCACATCGTCTCCTGCACACCCGCCGGGATGATCGAGTCGATGAAACGCATGGGCCTGCCGCCGCCGCCCTCGTCGTACAGCCGTCGCTTACGTGACAGGCGGAACGGGGCCACACCGGCGGGAAGCCGGATCTCCACGACGTAGGCGTCGGCACGGTAGGGAACCGGACGTCCCTTGGCCAGCCCGGGCTTGCGCCCCTCGGCCTCCCGCACCCGCCAGGTGGCCACTCCGCCGAGCGACTGGACCAGGTGCACCACGTCGTCTCGCAGCCGCGGGGACGTCGTCGAGTACTGCACCCGACACGTACGCCCCGCCTGGACGACCGGCCCGCCGTCCGTGTCCAGCAGCCCCTGAAGCACGGCCAGTCGGACGCCGACACTGTTGTTCTTGTAGACGTCGGGCACGAACTTCGTGCCCGACTTGGCCCCGGCCAAACCCAACTCACGGATGGCGAGCGTCACCGGATTGGCGACGATCACCCCGCCCCGGTGCCCGTTGACGTGCCGAAGGACGTGGTCGTAGCCGTCCTTGCGGACGACTTCGATGCCGGGCAGCGCGTCCTCGAGCGCGACGGCGAGTTCTGGATCCGAGGTGCAGAAGGCGGGCGTCGCCCGGGAAGAGATCGAGCCGTCACCGAGCAGCAGACCGAGGGCGTACGGATCGAGCGGGACGTCCTGCGGCTCCATGTGTACGGGCGCCACGACCGGGAGTTCGTACCGTCGGGCGTGCCCCCGCCACTCCTTGCCGATCATCTCTCGCGTCTCGAGAGTGCGCCGACGGCCACGCCGTTTGTCGTCGGGAGTGGCGACGGTCCAGAGGTGCTCACCGCAACAGACGGTGGATGCCCCGTCCTGCGTGGTGACCCGGTAGACCTGCTTCGGGCCCTGCGGATAGATGCCGATCACCGGCGTGGGCGCGCCGTTCGAGCCGATGACCAGGTCACCGATTCGCAGCGAACCGAACGGCTTGAAGCCCTCCGGGGTCAATACCCGGGCGTCGTACGGCTGCGCTCGCCCCCGCATGTATGCCAGCGGGGCGACCTCGATCGTGCCCGCCGCCATCAGCTTCGGGATGGAGTCCGGGTCGAGCATGTCGTGCAGCGCGTCGTAGAGCGGGCGCAGGTAGGGGTCGATCTTCTCGTTGAGCGTGCCGGGCAGGAAGCCGAGCCGCTCCCCCGCCTCGACCGCCGGCCGGGTGAGGATGATCCGGTTGACCTGCTTCGCCTGCAACGACTGGACGGCCTTGGCCATGGCCAGGTAGGTCTTGCCGGTGCCCGCGGGGCCGATGCCGAAGACGATGGTGTGCGCGTCGATCGCGTCGACGTACTTCTTCTGCCCCAGCGTCTTGGGACGGATGGTGCGCCCGCGCCGCGAGAGGATGTTGAGCGTCAGGACCTCGGCGGGCCGCTCGGCGCCACCCTGCTCGAGCATGCCGACGGTACGCCGGACGGCGTCAGTGGTCAGGGTCTCGCCTTTCTCGATGAGCTCGAGCAGCTCGCTGAAGACCCGCTCGGCGAGGGCGTTGTCGGCGGGGGCGCCGGTGATGGTGATCTCGTTGCCCCGCACGTGCACGTCGCTGTTGACGGAGCGCTCGACCAGTCGCAGGATCTCGTCGCCCGCGCCCAGCAGGTTGACCATGATCTTCGGGTCCGGGACGGTGATCCTGGTCTGCACCCGGGGCGGGCCGGGAGGTGGGGTGCCGGTCATAGGTCGGGCCGAAAGGCCCTGCGCCACCTGCTCTCGATCTCGTTGCCGGGCCTGCCGGCGCGGCGTACTGACGTTGGCTCCATCGTATCGGTTCAACAGCGGCGGCACCGCGCCCATTTCCCCGCCCGGTGGCACGGCCCACCCCGGCGGGTGCGACGGCCCGCGCAGAGCCGTCGCACCCCGCCGGTCCCGGTGGTCGCTCAGGAGCCGGCGCGGAAGTCGTACCGGTCGAAGGTCTCCTGGGCGCGGGTGAACCGGTAGGTCGCCCAGTGCATCCGGACCACCGCGCCGCGCTCGTCCCGCGTGAGCCGCAGCAGCTCGCCGACCTCGCGGCCGGAGACGGTGCGGTAGACGTCGGGCCGGTCCGGCAGCGGGGCGAAGACCGCCGGCGGCTTCCCCGCCGGGTCGTCCGCGCCCCGGGCCCGCAGCGCGCCGTCGTGCCAGGAGAAGACGTACTCGAAGCCCTCGCCCCACCAGCGGCCGAGCAGCCCGCGTACGTCGGGCGGGGCGGGCGGGCCGGGCCGCCACGGCGCGATGTCGGCCGGGTCGTGCTCGACGGCGGCGGCCAGCAGCCGGTGCGGCAGGTCGAGGACCTCGGCGGCCGTGCCGGAGGAGCCGAGCACCGCCACGCCCATCGCGCCGGGCGTCCCCTCGCCGCCGCGCCGGCCGTAGACACCGGCCAGGAAGCCGGGCATCGCGCCGTCGTGCCCGACGTGCACGATCCGCCTCCCCTGCGGCACCAGGATCAGCCCGAGCCCGAAGCCGCCCGACCAGAGCGTCTCGTCGGTGACCGTCGCCGGCCAGCGCATCTCCTCGAGCGTCGCCGGGGCGAGCACCGCGCCCGCCGGGTCCAGCGCCGCCGGGTCGGCGAGGAAGGCCGCCCAGCGGGCCATGTCCGAGGCGGTGCTCCAGAGCTGTGCCGCCGGCCCCACCGCCCCGAAGTCCGTGGGCGGCTCCGGGTGCGCCTCGTCGGAGTACGCGTCGACCAGGAAGCCGGTCGCCGCGTCCGGGCCCGGCGTCACCGAGGTGTCGGCCAGCCCCAGCGGGGTCAGCACCCGCTCGGCGAGCACCTCCGCCCAGGTGCCGCCCCGCAGGTGGCCGACGAGCCGGCCGAGCAGCGCCATGCCGAGGTTGGAGTAGTGGTAGCGACGGCCCGGCGGCAGCACGCGCTCGGCCCGGGCCAGGTCGGCGACGAACTCGTCGACGTCGGGGGCACGCAGGGTGTCCCAGACGTCGCCGTACGGCTCCCGTTGCAGGCCGGCGGTGTGCGACAGCAGCCGCCGCACGGTCAGCTCGCCGTGGGCCGGCAGGTCCAGGTGGCGGCCCAGCGGGTCGTCCAGGTCGAGCAGGCCGTCGTCGCGGCACTGGAGGGTCAGCACGGCGGTGAACGTCTTGGTGACCGAGCCGATCCGGAACCGGGTGCCCGGCCCAAGCTCGGTGTCGTTGCCGGTGCCGCCGACCGCGCACGTCCACAGCGGGCGGTCCGCCCGGTGCAGGGCCGCCGAGACCGCCGGCACCCGGGCCTGCGCCTGGACCGTACGCACCAGCCGGGACAGCCGTTCGTCGACCGCCGTCACGCGAGGTCCCGGGCCAGCATCGGGCCCAGCGGCGCGCCGCCGAGCACGTGCGCGTGCACGTGGAAGACCTCCTGACCGCCGTACGCGCCGGTGTTGAACATCAGCCGGAAGCCGTCGCCGAGCAGCCCCTCGTCCTCGGCCACCGCGGCGGCCGTCGCGAGCACCTCGCCGGCCAGCGCCGGGTCGCCCTGGGCGAGGGTCGCCACGTCGGCGTAGTGCTCCTTCGGAATGACCAGGACGTGCACGGGCGCCTTCGGGCCGATGTCGCGGAAGGCGAGCGTGGTGGCGGTTTCCCGGACGACGGTGGCCGGGATCTCCCCGGCGACGATCCGGCAGAACAGGCAGTCGGTTCCCATCGGGGCAGTGTAAGGAAGCGCAGCCTGCCGTCGCCCGCGCCGGCGGAAGGGGCCCTGCCGCCCCCTCCGGGCCCGCACGGCATGATGGCCGGCGTGACTTCACGGGCGGTACTGGTGACGGGGGCCTCGCGCGGCATCGGGCGGGCGGTGGCGACCGCGTTCGCCGCCGGCGGCGACCGGGTGGCGATCCACCACCGGGACTCCGCGGAACTGGCCGAGCGGCTGCGCGCCGAACTGCCCGGCGAGGGGCACGTGGTGGTCCGCGCCGACCTGACCGACCCGGACGCCGTACGCGCCATGGTCGACGAGGCGGCCGGCCTGCTGGGCGGGCTGGACGTGCTGGTCAACAACGCCGGCGTGTACGGCGAGCGGGACGCCCCGCACCCCGTCTTCGGCGCCTCCTACGAGCAGTGGCGCCGGCAGTGGCGGCAGGTGGTCGAGACCAACCTGACCGGCGCCGGCAACGTCGTCTGGTGCGCCGCCCAGCACATGCGCGACCGGGGCGGCCGGATCGTCAACGTCTCCTCCCGGGGCGCCTTCCGGGGCGAGCCGGAGCAGCCGGCGTACGGGGCCAGCAAGGCGGGGCTGAACGCGCTCGGGCAGTCGCTGGCGGTGGCCCTCGCCCCGTACGGCATCGCCGTCGCCACGGTCGCCCCGGGTTTCGTCGAGACCGACATGACCACCGAGCACCTGCGCGGCGAGCGGGGCGACGCGATCCGGGCGCAGAGCCCGTTCAACCGGGTGGCCCGCCCCGAGGAGATCGCCGCCGCCGTGCACTGGCTGGCCAGCCCCGGGGCAGAGTGGGCCTCGGGCACCATCGTCGACCTCAACGGCGCGTCCTACCTGCGCACCTGACCGTCCGTCGCGCCCGGCCGGCGGGGCCCGGTCACCAGCGGTCGAGGCGGGTGGCGAGCACCGAGAGGGCGGCCACGCCGGCCGTCGACGTGCGCAGCACCGTGGAGCCCAGCCGTACGGCGCGGGCGCCGGCGGCCAGGAAGGCGTCCAGCTCGGCGTCGGCGATGCCGCCCTCCGGGCCGACGACCAGCACGATCTCGCCGGTGCCGGGCAGCTCGGCGGCGGTCAGCCGCTCCTGCGCCCCCTCGTGCAGCACGAACGCCGCGGCGGCCCCGGCGATCCGGCGCGCGACCCGGACGGTCGACTCGTCCGGGATGCCGGCCACGACGGGCAACCAGGCACGGCGGGCCTGCTTGGCGGCCTCCCGGGCGGTCGCCGCCCACTTCTCGCGTGCCCGTACGCCCCGCTCGCCGCGCCACTGGGTGACCGAGCGGGCCGCGGCCCAGGGCACGATCTCGTCGACCCCGACCTCGGTCATCGCCTGCACGGCCAGCTCGCCCCGGTCGCCCTTGGCGATGCCCTGCACCACCACGAGGCGCGGGACGGACGCGTCGGCGTACCCCCGGGAGGTGATCTCCAGGTCGAGGGTGCCCCGGCCGACGGCGGTGACCACGGCGGCGGCCGTGCCGCCGCGCCCGTCGGCGAGCAGCAGCTCCTCGCCGACGCGCAGGCGCTGCACGGTGGCGGCGTGGTGCCCCTCGGGGCCGTCGAGGGTCAGCCGGTCGGCGGTGGGCAGCGACTCGACCAGGAACAGCGGTGCGGACACGATCAACAGGCTAGCCGCCCCGGGCGGCGCCGGGGACGGCGAGCCGCCGGTCAGGCGTGACCGTTGAACGCGTCGCGCATCCGGGAGAAGAAGCCGCCCTGCTTGGTCAGCTCGGCGACCTCCTCGCCCCGGGTCTTGGCGAAGTCGCGCAGCATCCGCTCCTGGTCGGCGTCGAGCTTGGTCGGGGTGCGCACGTCGAGGTGGACGTAGAGGTCGCCCCGGCCGGTGCCGCGCAGGTGCGGTACGCCCCGGGCGCGCAGCCGCAGGGTGCTGCCCGGCTGGGTGCCGGCCTTGACGTCGACGGTCTCCTCGCTGTCGAGCGTCTTGATGGTCAGCCGCGTGCCCAGCGCCGCCGCCGTCATCGGCACGGTGACCCGGCAGTGCAGGTCGTCGCCCTTGCGGGAGTAGACGTCGTGCGGCCGCTCGTGGATCTCCACGTAGAGGTCGCCGGCCGTGCCGCCGCCCGGGCCGACCTCGCCCTGCTGGGCCAGTCGGATGCGCATGCCGTCCTCGACGCCGGCCGGGATCTTGACGGTCAGCGAGCGCCGGGTGCGGACGCGGCCGTCGCCGGCGCAGGTCGGGCAGGGGTGCGGGATGGTGGTGCCGTAGCCCTGGCAGACCGTGCACGGCCGGGCGGAGACCACCTGGCCGAGGAAGGTGCGCTGCACGGACTGCACCTCGCCCCGGCCGGCGCACGCCTCGCAGGTCGCGAGGTGGGTGCCGGCGGCGGTGCCGGCGCCGGAGCAGGTGGTGCAGAGCACGGCGGTGTCGACGGTGATCGGCGCCTCGACACCGAACGCGGTCTCGTGCAGGTCCAGCTCCAGCCGCAGGATCGCGTCGGCGCCCGGCCGGGTCCGGGGTCGGGGGCCCCGCGAGCCGCCGGCCGCACCGCCGAAGAAGGCGTCCATGATGTCCTGGAAGCCGACGAACGGGCCGGCGCCGCCGGGACCGCCCGGGCCGCCCGCGCCCCCGCCGCCCGGGGCGAGCGGGTCGCCGCCCAGGTCGACGATCTGCCGTTTCCGGTCGTCCGAGAGGACCTCGTACGCGGCGTTGATGTCCTTGAACTTCTCCTGTGCCTCCGGGTCCGGATTGACGTCCGGGTGGAACTGCCGCGCCAGCTTGCGGTAGGCGCGCTTGATCTCGTCGTCGGAGGCTTCCCGGCTCACCCCGAGAATGCCGTAGTAGTCCCTGGCCACTGCGTTCCGTGTCCTCATGTTCGTCTCGCGTTGCGCCGGTCGTCGGCCGGAGCCGGCCGTCGGCCCTGACTGGTCAGTTCTGGGCCAGCAGCTCGCCCACGTAGCGTGCCACGGCTCGTACCGTGGCGATGGTGCCGGGGTAGTCCATCCGCGTCGGACCGAGCACGCCGAGCCCGCCGACGCTGGTCGAGCCCGGGCCGTAGCCGGTGCTGACCACCGACGCGGCGCGCAGGTTGTCGATCTCGTTCTCGTCGCCGATCAGCACCCGCGTCGTGCTCGGCTCCGCCTCGCCGATCAGCTTGAGCATGACGACCTCCTCCTCCAGCGCCTCCAGGATGGGGCGCAGGGAGCCCTGGAAGTCGAGCAGCCCGCCGCGGGTGAGGTTGGCCGTCCCGGCCAGCGCGATCCGCTCCTCGTGCCGCTCGATCAGCGTCTCCAGCAGCACCGTGGAGAGGGTGGTCATGGCGGGCCGCAGGTGCGGCACCGACTCGTCGACCAGCGCCTGCACCAGCGGCGGGGTCTCCGAGAGCCGGGTGCCGACCAGCTTCTCGTTGACCAGCCGGCGCAGGTCCGTCACGTCCTCGGCGGGGATCGGCGCGGGCAGCTCGACCAGCCGCTGCTCGACCCGCCCGGTGTCGGCGATCATGACCAGCATGAGCCGGGTCGTGGAGATCGGCACCAGCTCCAGGTGGCGCACCGAGGAGCGGGCCAGCGACGGGTACTGCACGACGGCGACCTGCCGGGTGAGCTGCGCCAGCAGCCGGACGGTGCGGTGCACCACGTCGTCGAGGTCGACCGCCCCGACCAGGAAACGCTCGATCGCCCGGCGCTCGGCCGGGCTGAGCGGCTTGACCCGGGACAGCCGGTCCACGAAGAGCCGGTAGCCGCGGTCGGTGGGCACCCGGCCGGCGCTGGTGTGCGGCTGGCGGATGTAGCCCTCCTCCTCCAGCACGGCCATGTCGTTGCGGACGGTCGCCGGCGAGACCCCGAGCTGGTGCCGCTCGACCAGCGCCTTGCTGCCGACGGGCTCCTGCGTGGCGACGTAGTCCTCGACGATCGCGCGCAGCACGGCGAGCTTGCGGTCGTCGAGACCCATCCCTTCCACCTCCCTGTCGCACGTCGGGCCCGGCACCCCGGGGGCCGGGCGGGCTGCTGGCACTCGTCCGTAGCGAGTGCCAGTCTACGTCGGCGCGCCCGGCCACGCGATGATCAACCTTGGACCGGTCGTCCGGGGCGGGCCGCCGGCCGGCCGGGGCGGCGGCCGCCAGGGCCGATCATCCCGGCAACCCGGCCGGTGTCGCTCTGGTGCGGCCTTGCCGGCTGCGCCTACCGTGACGTCCATGACTGAACCACCTCGCCCTCCCGGAGCGGGGGACCCCGGCGACCGGCCGGACCCGGCCGCTCCGTCGGGGGTTCCCGGCCCGCCCGGCGCCGACGAACCCACCGCACCACTGTCCGGGGCGCCGGGCCCGGGCGGCTATCCCCCGCCCGGTGGCTATCCGCCGCCCGCCGGTGACCAACCGCCGTCGGGCGGCTACCCGCCGTCGGGCGGCTACCCGCCGCCGGGTGGCTATCCCCCACCGGGCGGCTACCCCCCACCGGGTGGCTATCCCCCGCCGGGCGGCTATCCGCCCGGCGGCTACGGCGCGCCCACCGCCGGCTACGCCAGCAACGACGACAAGAACTGGGCCCTGATCGCCCACTTCGGCGGCGCGCTCGGGGTGATCGTCGGCGGTGGCCTCCTCGGCTGGGTGGCGCCGCTCATCGCGCTGATGACCCGCGGCCAGCAGTCGCCGACCGTCCGGGCGCACGCCGTCGCGGCGCTGAACTTCCAGATCACCTGGGCGATCGCCAGCGTGCTGAGCTGGGTGCTCACCCTGATCACCTGCGGGATCCTGTTCTTCGTCCCGATGCTCGTCTGGCTCGTGCCGCTGATCTTCGGGATCATCGGCGGGGTCAAGGCCAACGAGGGCGTCCTCTACCGCTACCCGATGAGCTACAGCTTCACCAGGTGAGCCGGGGCCGGCCGCTCCCCCGGCCGGCCTCGGCCACGTCCCACCAACGCGACGAGCGCCGGCCCGGGGCGGCCCACCGGCCCGGCCGCCGGCCGCCCGCCGCGCCGCTTTCCGCCGCCCGCCGGTCAGGGCAGCAGGTCGCGGACCACGGCGTCGGCGAGCAGCCGCCCGCGCAGGGTCAGCACCGCGCGGCCCGCCGCGTACTCGGGGGCAGCCAGCAGGCCGTCGGCGAGCGCCCGCGCCGCACCGGCCCGGCCGGCCTCGTCGAGGGCGTCCAGCGGCAGCCCGGAGGCGAGGCGCAGCCGGAGCATGACGTCCTCCATGTGCGCCTCGTCGGCGGTGAGCACCTCCCGGGCCAGGCCGGGTGACTCGCCGGCGGCCAGCCGCTTCGCGTACGTCGTGGGGTGCTTGACGTTCCACCAGCGCACGCCGCCGACGTGGCTGTGCGCGCCCGGGCCGAGGCCCCACCAGTCGGCGCCGGTCCAGTAGAGCAGGTTGTGGCGGCAGCGGGCCGCCTCGTCGCGGGCCCAGTTCGACACCTCGTACCAGGAGAGACCGGCCGCGCCGAGGGCGGCCTCCGCGGCGAGGTAGCGGTCCGCGGCGACGTCGTCGGAGGGGTACGGCAGCTCGCCGCGCCGCATCCGGGCGGCGAGCCGGGTGCCGTCCTCCACGATCAGGGCGTACGCGCTGACGTGGTCCACCCCGGCGGAGACGACCTGGTCCAGGGAGGCGGCGAAGTCGGCCTCGGTCTCCCCCGGCGTGCCGTAGATGAGGTCCAGGTTGACGTGGTCGAACCCCGCCTCGCGGGCCTCCCGGGCGGCGGCGACGGCCCGGCCGGCGCTGTGCGTGCGGTCGAGGATCGCCAGCACGCCGGGGGCGGCGGACTGCATGCCCAACGAGATCCGGGTGTAGCCGGCGGCCCGCAGCGCCTTCAGCGACTCCGGCGTGACCGACTCCGGGTTGGCCTCGGTGGTCACCTCGGCGTCGGGCGCGAGCCCCCAGGCGCGGTCGATGCCGTCGAGGATCCGGGCCAGGTCGTCGGCGGGGAGCAGGGTCGGGGTGCCGCCGCCGACGAAGACCGTGTCGACCCGGGGCGGCGGGGCGTCGCCCAGCACCCGGCCGGCGAGCGCCAGCTCGGCCAGCACGGTGTCGGCGTAGCCCTCGCGGCTCGCGCCGCCGCCCAGCTCGGCGGCGGTGTACGTGTTGAAGTCGCAGTAGCCGCAGCGGCTGGCGCAGAACGGCACGTGCACGTACACGCCGAAGCCCCGCGCGCCGACGGCGCGGGTGGCGGTGGCGGGCAGCGACCCGTCGACGGGGACGGTTTCGCCTTCTGGAAGGACGCCGGGCATGGCCACTAGTGTGCCCGGCATGACCTCTCCCGACGTGCTCGTGCGGGCCGCCACGGCCCGCGGGGTGACCACGCTCACCCTGGACAGCCCGCACAACCGCAACGCGCTCTCCACGCCGCTGATGACCCAGCTGCTGGCCGGCCTCGCCGAGGCGGTCGCCGACGACGCCGTACGCGTGGTCGTGCTGGACCACACCGGCCCGGTCTTCTGCTCGGGAGCGGACCTGAGGGAGACGGCCGCCGCGTACGCCAGCGGCACCGTGCCCGCCGGGATGCTGGGCGACGTGCTCGCGGCGGTCCGAGAGTGCCCGAAACCGGTGGTGGCGAAGGTGGCCGGGCCGGCCCGGGCCGGCGGCCTGGGCCTGATCGCGGCGGCCGACCTGGCGGTGTGCGCGCAGGAGGCGACGTTCGCCTTCACCGAGGTGCGGATCGGGGTGATCCCGGCGGTCATCTCCGCGACCGTGCTGCCCCTGCTGCACCCCCGCGCGGCGGCCGAGCTCTACCTGACCGGGGACACCTTCGACGGCCGGCGGGCGGCCGAGATCGGCCTGGTCACCGCCGCGGTGCCGGCGGACGGGCTGGCCACCGCCGTCGCCGGATACTGCGACTCGCTGGTGCGGGGCGCGCCCGGCGCGCTGGCCGGGGCGAAGGAGCTGCTGCGCCGGCGGCCCGCCGCCGACCTGCGGGAGGAGATCGCCGGGCTGTCGACGCTCTCGACCGGATACTTCCTGTCCGAGGAGGGTCGCGAGGGCGTGCTGGCGTTCCGGGAGAAGCGGCCGGCACGCTGGGTGCCCGCCGCCGACGGCGACGCCGAGGCGGGCGCCGGCCGGTAGCCGCCGGGCCGGCGCCGTCGCGTTCGTGGGCGGGCGACGTCGCGCCGGGACGGGCCCGGGGCGGCTCTCGCGTCCGCCCGCCGGGGCCGGCGGGTGAGGCCGCGCCGGAAACGGGGAACGTGGAAGCTCACCCGGCCGGGCCCCGGCGGGCGCACGGACCGGCGGGCCGGGCGGCCGGCGGGGCCACCGAAACCGGTCGGACGACCCTGGGGGTACCACGGGGGACGTACGCTTGGCGGGCTGTCGAACAGGGGGTGTGGGTGCGAACTCGGGCAGTCGTGACGGGCGGCGTCGTCCTCGTCCTCGTCGCCGTGGTCGGAATCTGGATCGTCATCCGGCAGGTGGGTGGGCAGCTGCGCCTGCCGCTGTCCAGCCGGACCTGCACGGTGCAGGCGGACGGCCGGGTGGCCCTGGACGCCGACCAGATGGCCAACGCGGCGACGATCGCGGCGATCGGGATCCAGCGCAAGATGCCCGACCGGGCCGTCGTGGTGGCGCTGGCCACCGCGTACCAGGAGTCCGGCCTGCGCAACCTCGCCGGGGGCGACCGCGACTCGGTGGGGCTGTTCCAGCAGCGCCCGAGCCAGGGCTGGGGCACCGCGGAACAGATCCGCGACCCGCGCTACGCGACGAACCGGTTCTACGCCGCGCTCAAAAAGGTGCGTGGCTGGGAGCGGATGCGGGTCACCGACGCCGCGCAGAAGGTGCAGCGCTCCGCCTTCCCCGAGGCGTACCAGAAGTGGGCGGACGAGTCCGAGGTGCTGACCCGGGCCCTGCTCGGGCACGCCACCGGCGCGGTCGCCTGCACGGTGAGCCGCGACCCGGCGATGCGCGGGGCCGCGGCGGCGACCGCGCTGACCCGCGGCCTGTCGCTGGACTGGGGCCTGGCCGCCGTCGGCGCGGCGGACCTGACCGGCCTCACCGTTCCGGCCGCCGACGAGCGTCGGGGCTGGCGGTACGCGCACTGGCTGGTCTCCCACGCGGACGACCACGGCGTCAAGCGGGTGCGCTTCGGCGGCCTGGAGTGGACCGCCCGCAACGGCACCTGGAGCCGGGTCGACGGCGAGCCCGCGACCGACGACCGGGTGGTGGCCGAGGTCTTCGCCGAGGCGTAGCGGGCCCGATCTCCTTACCGGCAGTCACCGCACAATCCGTCATTTCGGGCCAAAAACCTCGACAGCGCGCGTCGACGCGACGCATCGTAGTCGACCGGCTCCCCACGGTTCGGACAACGGTCGCATATCAGGCCCGGCGGTACCCCGCCCCGGAGCCAGCGCGTTACGATCGGCGGCCTGTGCCAGCAATGGTTTCGCCTCATGGGGAGGGGTACGTCGAGGTGTTCGACTACGGCGACCGGACCGGTTACGAACCGATCAGTGACACCGACCGCAAGGAGTTCCACGAGCAGGGCTTCCTCCTGCTGCGCAACGTCCTGACGGAGGACCACCGGGCGGCGCTGGAGGCGGCGGTCGACCGCGTCTACGCCGAGGAGCAGGCCAAGGGCAACACCACCAAGGACGGCACCCTGCACCTGCTGGGCTTCCTGGACCGGGACGAGCTCTTCGGCGACCTGCTGACCCACCCGATCGCCTTCCCCTACATGTGGGGCCTGGCCGGCTGGAACATCTACACGCACCACAACCACCTGGACGTCACCCCGCCGGCGGCCGAGCCGGAGAAGCCGTACTGGGGATGGCACCAGGACGGGTACCGGCAGAACTCCGACCCGGAGACGATGGACCCCAACCTGCCCCGGCCGATGTTCTCGCTGAAGGTGGCCTACGTCCTGTCCGACCTGTCGGAGAACGGCCGGGGCGCCACCAAGGTGATCCCGGGCAGCCACCTGTGGAACTCGCTGCCGCGCCCGGAGGACACCTCGGTGCACAACCCGGACCCGGAGGGCACGGTGGAGATCACCGCGAACCCGGGCGACGCGTTCATCTTCGACCGCCGCCAGTGGCACTCCCGGTCGACGAACCTGTCGACCATCACCCGCAAGATGCTCTTCGTCGGCTACACCTACCGGTGGATCCGCCCCCTGGACGAGCTGCACATCGACAAGGACGGCGAGTGGTGGGCCAACCGCACGCCGGTGCAGCGCCAGCTCTGCGGTGAGGGCACCCACACCGCGAACTACTGGGGCATCAACTGGGACGGCTACATCGACGACGAGATCCCGCTGCGCAAGGAGCTCAAGCAGCGCGGTCTGCTCGACCGCAACATCCCCTGGCTCCGCTGACCCGCTCACCCGGCTCCGGCCGGGCGTAGTCGGACGGGCCCCCTCCCGCGTGGGAGGGGGCCCGTCCCCGTCTCCGCGCTTCCACGTGCGTGCCGGCCGACACCCGCCCCGCCGTCGATGGCCGGCGGAACCAGGCGTCGGCCGGCTTCAGCTCCGGGCCGCCAAAAGGCCGGCCTAAGCGCCGGGCCGCCAGAGGCCGGCGTCAGGGCCGGGCCGCCAGAAGGCCGGCCTAAGCGCCGGGCCGCCAGAGGCCGGCGTCCGGGGCCGGGCCGCCAGAAGCCCGCTTCAGCTCCGGTCGGCGAGCCGGCGGCGGGCCTTGTCCCGGATCTTCTCCGGCAGGTCGGGCGCGTCGAGCAGCCGGGGCAGCAGGTCGGGCTC
This sequence comes from Micromonospora sp. NPDC004336, assembly GCF_053602615.1. Lineage (NCBI taxonomy): Bacteria > Bacillati > Actinomycetota > Actinomycetes > Micromonosporales > Micromonosporaceae > Micromonospora > Micromonospora sp. NPDC004336. The sequence goes on along the minus strand of NZ_JBSGDY010000005.1, from coordinate 4,018 downwards.
CAGCGTCAGTGCCCGGAAGACCTCGCCGATCGTCACCCCGTGCGCCGGCCGGTCCACCACCTCCACCGGGTCGCCCGCGCCGACCTCCCCCTCCCGCAGCACCCGCAGGTACGCCCCCGGGGCAGCGCGCACGGTGAACCGCTTGATCAGGTCCGGTACGCCCCAGAAGCCGGCGAACGTCCGGCAGGGCGTCCGAGGCTTGGTCACCTGGAGCAGCGCCGACCCGACCGCCCACTGCTCGCCGATCACGGCGCCCGTCACGTCGACCGCGTACGTGGTCAGGTTCTCGCCGAAGCCGCCGGGGCGCGGGGCGCGGCCGAGCTCGGTCGCCCACCAGCCGGCGTCCTCCTCGGCGTACGCGTAGACCGCCTGCTCCGGGCCGCCGTGGTGGGCGCGCTCGCCGATGAAGTCGCCGGCCACCCCGTCGGTGCGCAGCAGCACCGGGCCGTCCACCGGACGCTTGTCGATGCCGCTGCGGCCGCTCGCGTCGCCCGCCCACGCAGCCTCGGTCACGATGCCGAGGTTCACCGATGCCAGCCTGCCCGTCATGATGATCAGCCTAGTCCGCAGGCGGGCACCCCCGTCGGGTGCGGAAAGGGCCCCTGGTCGACGGGTGCGTCGACGAGGGGCCCTCGAACCTGCGCGCGGTCAGCCCTTCACGGCGCCGGCCACCAGGCCGGAGACCATCCGCCGCTGCACCAGCAGGAAGAAGATGATCACCGGCAGGGTGAACAGCGTGGAGGCGGCCATCACGGGCCCCCAGGCGGTGTCGTCGCGGCCGAAGAAGAACGTCATCGCCACCGGCAGCGTGTAGCTGTCCTGGTCGTTGATGAAGGTCAACGCGAAGATCAGCTCGTTCCAGGCGGTGATGAACGAGAAGATGCTCGTCGCCACCAGTCCGGGCGCCACCAGCGGGAAGAGGACCTTCCGGAAGGTCTGCGCCCGGCTGGCCCCGTCGATGGCGGCGGCCTCCTCCAACTCCTTCGGCACCGCCGCGACGAAGCCGCGCAGCATCCAGACCGCGAACGGCAGCGAGAAGCCGAGGTAGGTGAGGATCAGGCTGGGCAGGGTGTTGTAGAGCCCCAGCCGCTGGATCATCAGGAACAGCGGGATGACCAGCGCCTCCAGCGGGATCATCTGCACCACCAGCAGCATGATCAGGAAGGAGGTCCGCAGCTTGAACCGGAACCGGGCCACGGCGGTGGCGGCGAGCAGCGCGACCAGGCCGCTGAGCACCACCGTGGAGACGGCGACCAGCGCGCTGTTGAGGAAGAAGTCGGCGAACGTCACCCCCGGGATCAGGTTGCCGGTGAGGATCTGCCGGTAGTGCTCCAGCGTCGGTTCCGACGGCACCGGCCGGGGCGTCGACGAGAAGATCTCCGAACTCGGCTTCAGCGACGTGGCGATCATCCAGTAGACCGGGAACGCCGCGAAGAGCGCCACCAGCACGCCCGCGCCGTTGAGGGCGAGCCGCTTCACGCCCGCGCCCCCCGCGCGTCGCGTCACGCGCCCTCCTCCTTCGGGTCGCGTCACGCGTCCTCCTCCTGCTTGAGCACCATGCGGACGTAGAGGCCGGTCACCACCAGCAGGATCAGGGTGAGGATCACCGCGATCGCCGCGCCGAGCCCGTACTTGGGCGGGGGCGAGAACGCCTCCGCGTACGAGTAGATGGAGAGCATGAACGTCGGCCGGTCCTGCGTGCCGCCGGCCAGCACGAACTGCTGGGTGAAGACCTTGAAGTCCCAGATGGTGGAGAGCACGATCAGGATCCCGAAGACCGGCCGCAGCAGCGGGAACGTGATCTTCCAGAACACCTTCCACGGCCCGGCCCCGTCGACGCGGGCGGCCTCGTGCAGCTCGCTCGGCACGCTCTTGAGCCCGGCGAGCACGCTGACCGCGATGAACGGGAACGAGTGCCAGACGACGACGAGCGTCAGGATCGAGAAGAACAGCAGCGGCGAGTTGAACCAGCCGTACCCGGTCCAGTCGCTGCGCCCGAAGAGGCTCTGCGAGAGCCCGTCCGGCAACGCGTTGAACAGCCAGGTGACCAGGCCGCTGGTGTCGTCGAAGATCCATTTCCAGACGATCGTGCCGGTCAGGGCGGGGGTGGCCCAGGCGAGCATCACGCAACTGGCCACGAAGGCGGCCATCCGCTTGCCGAGCCGGTTGAGCAGCAGCCCGACCAGGGTGCCGAGGATCATCGTGAGCACCACGTTGGCCACGGCGAAGAGCACGGTGTTGCGCAGCACCGTCAGGAAGAACGGGTCGCCGAGGATCTCGGTGTAGTTGCCCAGGCCCACCCACGGCCACTCGCGGTCGCCGCGCAACTGTCGGACGTTGTTGAGCTGGTGGAAGGACATCACCACCACCTGGCCGAGCGGCCAGAGCAGCAGCACGCCGATGATCACCAGGCAGGGCAGGAGCAGCAGGTAGGGCAGGCGGTCCACCCGGCGGCGCCGCCGCGCGGGGGTCTCCCGCGCGGCGGCTGCCTCCGGCGCCTCGGTCAGCGTGGTCACTTGGCGTTGAGGATGCTTTCCATCTCCGCGGCCGCGTCGGCGGTAGCCTTCTCGACCGTCTTCTGACCCTTCATGACCGAGCTGTTCATCGCCTGGGTCACCGTCTTGGTGCGGCTGACCTCCACCCACTTCGGGGTGAGCGGCGTGAGCTTGGTGTTCTGCATCGTGGTGGCGAAGGCCGACATGATCTTGTCGCTGGCGTACTTGTCGCCGCTGACGAGGTCCTTGTAGACCGGGAAGAAGCCGAGGCTGTCGGCGAAGGCCTGGTCGTTCTTCTTGCTCAGCAGCACGGTCAGGTAGTCCCAGGCCAGGCTCTGCCGCTCGCTGTCCTTCCAGATCGCGATGTCGGAGCCACCGGCGAAGGCGGGCGCGGCCTTGCCGTCCGGGCCGGGGATGGGGAACGTGCCCCACACCTTCTCGATCTCCGGGTTGTCCTTCTTGATGGCGCCCTGCTGCCAGCTGCCGGCGAAGGCCATCGCCGCCTTGCCGGTGGCGAACTGGGTCCGGGCGTCGATCTCGTTCCAGCCCGCGGCGGCCGGCGGGGCCACCTTGTGCACCGTCACCAGGTCGGTCCAGAACTTGACCGCCTTCTGCGCCTCCGGCGTGGTGTAGCCGGACTTCCAGCTGTCGCCCTGCTGGGTGGCGATCTCCGCGCCCGCGCCCCAGAGGAACGAGTAGAAGGGCAGCTCCGAGTTGCCCGGCAGGGCGATGCCGTAGGTGCCCGGCTTCTTGGCCTGCACGGTCTTGGCGGCGGCCACCAGCTCGTCCCAGTTCGTCGGCGGCTTCACGCCCGCCTCGGCGAACCAGTCGGTGCGGTAGTACATCGCCCGGACGCCGGCGTACCACGGCACGCCGAACTGCTTGCCGTCGAGCTGGGCGTTCTTCACCAGGTCGGGCAGGATGTCCTTGCCCTCGGTCCAGCCGTTCATCTTGTCGGTGACGTCGGCCAGGGCCTCCTGCGCCGCCCAGCCCTGGGTCTCCGTGTTGCCCAGCTCCGTGACGTCCGGCCCCTCACCGCCGGCGAGGGCGGCCTGGAACTTCTTCGGCGCCTCCAGCCAGGGGATGTACTGGACCACCACGTCGGTGTCCGGGTGCTTCTGCCGGAACTCGGTCTCGACGCTGTCGAGGAACTTGGTCTGCGCCTCGCTTCCCTCGCCCATCATCCAGACCGTCAGCTTGCTGTTGTCCGCGGCCTTCTCGTCATCGGAGCCACCGCAACCGGACAGCACCATCGCGGCCGAGGCCACGACGGCGGTGACCGGGGCCAGCCGCTTCCACCTGTTCACGCCACATCTCCCTCGCGCCGCTTGGCACTAACCTTCTCCGCCGCACCTTAGTGGGAAAAATTCTTTTACGACAGTGGACGGCACGGCGAAAGAGAGGCGACGGTATCGCAGCGGCGGGCGGGACGGGAGCCGACGGCGGGGCGAACCGGGCGTACCCATACGAACGGGCGCCCGACCTGGTGGTCGGGCGCCCGTTCGGGTTCAGGCTGTGTGGGG